>NZ_BQWE01000006.1:305679-306759 GCF_023706025.1 Sphaerotilus sp. FB-3
GTGTGCGAGGAGTACGCCACCCGGCGCAAGCAGTTCAGACGAGCCCGGCTGAACTGGCGGGTGTCGAACCCGAAGTCGGCGAAGTATTCGCTGGGCTGGGTGCCGTTCAAGGCGGGCGGCGCGAAGTACAAGGCCGGGCAGATCGCTTTCCTTGGGCACAAGTTCAGCCTGTGGGACAGCTACGGCCTGAGCCGGTTCGATCTGCGCGCCGGATCGTTCTCGCAGGATGCGCGCGGCCGGTGGTACCTGAACGTGTGCGTCAAGGTGGACGTGCCGAAGTCGGCCGGCACCGGTCTGGTGGGGATCGACCTCGGCCTGAAGACCACGGCGACGTGCTCGGACGGCGAAGAGCTGGCGTCCGGCCTGTACCGCAAGCATGAGCAGGCGCTGGGGATCGCCCAGCGGGCGCGCAAGAAAGGCCGGGCGCGCGCGATCCACGCGAAGATCGCCAACACGCGCAAGGACGCGATGCACAAGTTCTCGACGGGGCTGGTCGCGCGCAACGCGGCGATCTTCGTCGGGAACGTGCAGGCCGGCGCGATGGTGAAGACCAAGATGGCGAAGTCCACGCTGGACGCCGGATGGTCGATGTTGAAGACGATGCTGGAATACAAGAGCCATCAGGCCGGCATCGTGTTCGAAGAGGTGAATGAAGCCTACACAACCCAGACCTGTTCGAGCTGCGGGGTCATACCCGCCAGCAGTCCGAAAGGTAGGACAGGTCTGCGAATGAGGCGATGGACATGCTGCGACTGCGGCGCGGAACACCACCGCGACGTGAACGCTGCCCTGAACATCGCTGCGCGCGGACATGCGCGTCTCGCAGGAGGAATCCCCGTCCTTTAGGGCGGGGAGGATGTCAACCATCGCCTGAGGGACGCAAAGAAGATGAGCTTTCGCGTCATCCTGAAGAACGCATACACCCGCAAACGTTAGGTCTGGCCAGAAAAGGCTCTGTTGCACAAATCCACGAGCAGACGCCCTGACCCCAACCCCGGACGGACTCATGCCACGGCACCCACCGGCACGGTCTGCGGCCGGCCGATCTGACTGAAGCGGTTGAGCACGGCCACGCGCACA
>NZ_BQWE01000007.1:0-152698 GCF_023706025.1 Sphaerotilus sp. FB-3
ATCGAATTGCTCGCGAGTCAGTTGCATTGCGACAGTCTCACGCCAGATTCGCAGTCTTGTCAATTTGCGTTAACAGAACCTAGGGCGCGGACGCACCCGACGGCCGGCCGATCAGTCGCACGTCCTCGCTGACCCGTGCGACGTCGTGCAGCGCCAGTCGCCAGGCCTGGTCCAGCGTCGCGGGCGGCCCGAAGGCGGCCAGCCCGCGGCCCTCGCCGAGCAGCACCGGCGCGACATAGGCCAGCAGCTCGTCGACCAGACCGGCGGCCAGCAGCGCGCCGTTGAGCCGCGCGCCGGCCTCGACATGCAGCTCGTTGATGCCGCGCCGTGCCAGCAGCGCCAGCACCGCAGCGAGGTCGGGGCGGCCGTCGGCGCCGGGTGCGACCGCCTCGATCTCGACGCCCTCGCGCCGCAGCGCCGCGACACGCGCCTCGTCCTCGAGGGCGGCGGGCCGGCACAGCAGCAGCGCGCGGCCTGGCGCATCGAGCAGGCGTGCGGTTGGCGGCGTGCGCAGCGTGCTGTCGAGCACCACCCGCAGCGGCAGCCGGCCCCAGGGATCGGTCGCCAGGCGGGTGTCCAGGCGGGGGTCGTCGTCGAGCACCGTGCCCACGCCGGTCAGGATCGCGCCTGAGCGCCGCCGCCAGGCATGGCCGTCGGCACGCGCGGCCGCGCCGGTGATCCACTGGCTGCGTCCGTCGGGCAAGGCGCTGCGGCCATCCAGACTGCCGGCAACCTTCATGCGCACCCAGGGCCGGCCGCGGAGCATGCGCGAGAAGAAGCCGATGTTGAGCTCGCGCGAGGCCTCGGCCATCAGGCCGTGGACCACCTCGATGCCGGCTGAGCGCAGCCGGCGCACGCCACGGCCGGCCACCAGCGGATTGGGGTCGAGCGCGGCGATCACCACCCGTGCCAGGCCGGCCTCGACCAGCGCGTCGGCGCATGGCGGCGTGCGGCCGTGGTGGCTGCAGGGCTCGAGCGTGACATGGGCGGTGGCGCCGCGCAGATCGTGGTCGGCGGCGCGGGCCTCGCGCAGCGCGACCACCTCGGCATGCGGGCCGCCGGCCTCGCGGGTGTGGCCGCGGCCGATGACCTGCCCGTCGGGCGCGGTCAGCACGCAGCCGACGCGCGGATTGGGTTCGGTCAGGCCGATGGCCTGGGCGGCCAGGTCCAGCGCCTCGGCCATCGCGATCTGGTCACGGGCACTGAACTGCGCCAGCGGGGCCGGGAGGAGGTCGTCCGGAGTGGGGTCGAGGGCATCCATGACGGGATTGTGCATCGCATCATTGCTGCGCGTGCAGGCACGACAGGCGCGCTCGGCTCAGGGCTGGTGCGCCACCGTGCTGTCGTCGAGCGGGTCCGGCCAGGGCCAGGGGCCGGTGTCGACCGGGCAGCGTGCGCTGCCGCGGACGACGAGAAAGTTCTGCCCGGCCAGCGGCAGCGTCACCGCGCTGTAGACGGCCGGATGCTCTGCCGCGTCGATGCGGCCGTTGCCGTCCCGGTCGGCGCTGTAGCGGCAGACCCGGAAGCGTCCGGACTGGCCGGCGGTGGCGCTGCCCTCGGCCAGCAGCCAGCCCAGGGGCACCAGATCGAGCCGGCCGGACCAGCGCGGCAGGCTGCCCGAGGCGGCCGCGACCGGCTGCACCAGGCAGTGGTAGGCGATCGCGCTGCGTGCCGTGCCGCCCGTGTCGTCCGTGCTGATGCCGTCCGGTCCGTCATGAACGCACTCCCAGGCGGGCGTGGGGTGGCCGGTGCTGCTCAGCGTGAGCCGCAGGTCCAGTGGCAGGATCGCGCTGTCCGGCTGCTCGGCCTGGGTTTCTCCCGGCATGTCGGTGCCGGTAGCGAAGCGCACATGGCCCGACAGCAGCAGCCCGGACACGGCCCGGCAATCGCCCAGGCTGCCGGCATCAAGCCGCTCCGGCGTGCCGGGCGGCGGAGCGGGCCGGTCGCAGCGCTGCGTCACCGTGGCGCTGCGGCTGTCGAAGACCCAGATCCGCGTCGAGTCCGGCCGCACGCGCCAGGCTTGGCGGCCATCGCCCAGGTCCTGGCTGCCCGGCGGCAGCCGGGCCGGGCTGGCGATGCCAGACGCGGCGCCGCTGCTGCGGCCAGTGCCACCGCTGCCACCGCTGGAGCGTGCCAGCAGCGTGGCCGCAGCCAGGTCGGCCTGGGGCTGCAGTCGCAGGCTGGCCAGCTCGAGCGTCTGCGGCTGGCCGTGGCGGTCGTGCCAGTCGATGCGGCTGCTCACCGATGCCAGTCGCTGCAGCGCACTTGCCTCGATGCGACGCTGCAGCCGCATCGGCGAGGCGCCGCCGTCGAGGACGGCTGGTGGCGCAGCGGCCGCGGATCCGGCCCGCAGTGTCTCCAGGTCGTCGGCGGCCAGGCGGACCGCCTCGGCCTGCTGGCGGCTCAGGTCGGCGCCCAGTCGCAGTCCGCCCTGCAGCCGCAGCAGCGACAGGCTGCCCAGGCCGAGCAGCAGCAGCGCGACCAGCACCTCGATCAGCGCCAGGCCGTGCGGGCGGATCCGGGGGATGTGCGTGCTCATCGGCGTGGCGGGTCGAACCAGCTGCCCGGCACCATCAGCAGCGCGCCGGGCAGCGGCATCAGCCGCTCGAGCAATGCGCGGTCATGGCGCAGGTCGACCGCGCCGTCGATGCGGGCCTCGCCCAGGCTGATCAGCGCGCCCTGCAGCCGACTGCGCCCGCCGCCGGTCGGCGCCACATCGACCCGGCCGCCGATCAGCAGGCCGTGCGCGGTGAACGGCCCGCTGGCGCTCAGCCGGCCGCTGACCGCCAGCAGCACCGGCTGCTGCGGCGAGCCCCAGTCGCGCCCGCCCAGGTCCAGATCGCCGTCGATCCACAGCCGTCGCTGTCCGGTGGCCAGCGCGGCGGCGGTCGCGGTGCTGCAGCCGCTGCCGCCACCGCAGGCGATGCGCGTCCAGCCCGGCGAGCTTGCCAGTGCCTCGGCCGGCAGGCCGGTCAGGCGCGGCCACAGCGCAGCCGCGCCCTCGGCCAGGCGCGGATCGCCGGCGCGGCGGCTGGCTTCGTCCGGCGTTCCGGGCGGACCGAGGCTGCGGGCTGGCGGCTCGACCTGGATGTCGCCGCCGGCCTGCAGCGCCGGGCCGGCCTGCGCCGGATCGCCCTGGAGGGCCAGCGCCGTGCCGGCCAGCCGCAGTCGCCCGACCGCGCTGACGGCGGCTTCAGGCGGCGATCCGGCACCGCCCGGCGGGGCCAGCAGCACCTGCAGGCGGTGCCGGGCGGCCGGCTCGGCGGCATCGGGGGCGCCGCAGTCGGGCGCGGCATGGCTGCAGCCGTCGATCGTGGCCCGCCACAGGCTGCGCGCGCTGTTCTCGGCCTCGAGCTGCACGCCGAAGGCTGGCGCGAGCCGGCCGTCTCCCGCCCCGGCCGGGCGACCTGCGCCCAGCGCGGGGCAGTGACAGTGCCAGCGGCCGGCGCTCAGACGGCAGGCCGGCCGCAGGCTGTCCGGGCCGGTGCGCAGCACCTCGGTCAGCCAGCGCTCGCGCAGCAGCGGGCGGGTGGCGGAGGAGGTCGCCGCCGGCTCGCAGTGTTCGTCCAGAGGCCTGCTCTCGTTCAGCGCCGCCTGCACCCAGGCCAGGCCGGCCTCGGCGGCCTCGCGGGCCTGGATCGCCTGGCGGTGGGCCTCGGCGGCGGCCTGCTGCGACAGCCTTGCCCGCTGCCCGCCGAGCACCGCCAGATGCGCGCACAGCAGCAGCACCATCACCAGCGCCAGCAGCCCCAGGCCGCGCTGCGGGCGCCGGCCGACATGATGCTCAGGCCGGGCAGACACCGCGCACCTCGTCATTGCGCAGACTGGTCCGACTCTCGAGCTGGTGGCGCCGGCTGGCATCCTGCCGGTCGCGGGCCTCGATGCGCAGTCGCACCTGGCGACGGATGCGCTCGGGCGGGCAGCCCGCCTGGCCGCCGCAGCCGCCCGCCGCCGCACCACACAGCGCCAGCAGCGAGTGGCGCTCTTCGATGAGATCGATGGCCAGTGCGGTCACCTGCACCAGCGCCGGATCGACCAGGGCCTGCCAGTGATCGCGTGCAGCCGGCTGCAGCGCGCTGCCCGACAGCCGCCACTCGAGCAGACCTTCGGCCGGCAGCCATTGCAGGCCGAAGCGCTCATGGTTGGCCACCTGCCCGTCCTCGGCGATGTCACGGCTGTAGGCATGGCCGAGCGCGCTCGCGCCGGCTTCGAGGCCGCGCTCCAGCCCGGCATAGGGATTGGGCGGCACCGCCTGTCCGTCCGCTGCGCGCAGCACCGCGGTGGCGGCATCGCCCCGGTAGCCGGCGCGACGCAGGTCGCGCACGATCAGGTCGGCGGCGGCGCGCAGTTCCTGCTCGATGCGGATCATGCGCTGCAGCCGGCGCTGCTCGTCGATCTGCGCCACCACCAGATGCAGTGCGGAGGCGCCCAGCGCCACCGCCAGCGCACAGGCCAGCATCAGCTCGATCAGCGCGACACCCCGGCATCGCATCGCTCAGGGCCTCCAGCAGTCGCGGTTTTCGGCGGCGGCGTTGCCCAGGCGCGGGTCCGGGCCGGAGCGCGGTCGCAGTTCGCCCTGCGACAGCTCGATCGCCATCCACAGGCAGGCGCTGTCGCCCTGCTGGGCGCCGATCGCCTGCGCGACCGCGCGGTAGCCGCTGGCCGGGTCGGGCCCGTCGGTCGCGATCGCGACGCGGTAGTGGCCTGCGGGGCTCAGGGCGGGCAGCGCCAGGCCGTCGGCCGCCAGCGTCTGCGCGAACTGCGCATGGCGGCTGCGCCAGTCCTGCTGGGCCAGCTCGATGCGTGCCAGCGCGGCGATGGCGTCGCCACGGCGGCCGCGCTGCAGCTGCTGCTGCCAGGACGGCAGCGCGATCGCGGCCAGAAGGGCCAGCAGGGTCAGCACCACGACCATCTCGATCAGCGTCAGTCCGCGGGCGGGTGCGGGCGGCCGGGGCTGCGCGCTCAGCATCGCGGCACGCCGGGCAGCGGCAAGGCGGGCGTGCACAGCCGGGTGCGGCCCAGGATGTTGACCACATGGCGCAGCACCGGCCCGCCGCGGCTGCCGGTCAGCTCGATCGTGCCGGTCGGGGTGATGGTGCCGTGACGGGGTTCGGCGCGCAGGCTGGCGACATTGGCGCGCAGCACCAGGCCCTGGCTGCGCGGCAGCAGCGTGGCGCGCAGCAGCTGGGTGCCGGCGCGGCATTCGACCTGGGGCTGATGGCGCGCATCGGCCTCGCAGCGGCAGTCGGCGGCATCGCCGTCATGGATCAGCCGGCAGCTGCCCTCGGGCAGGTCGTGCAGGCTCAGGCGCAGCAGCCGGTGTCGTGCGGTGGTGGCTTCGCGCAGCAGCTGCAGGTCAGCCAGCAGCGCGGCCGAGGCGGCCATCAGGCGGCGCCGGTGCAGCTGCTCGGCCAGCGAGGGCAGGGCCAGCGCGGCCAGCAGCCCGAGCAGGGCCAGCACCAGCAGCAGCTCGGGCAGCGTCAGGCCCGGGGCGGGGCGAGATGTCATGCGGACCTCCCTGAGAAGGAAGGCCCAGTCTGCGTGCGAGGGACCGCATGCGACGATCCCGCCGTGGGGGGATGGCGGCGGTCGGGATGAGCGGCGCCGCACGCCGCGGAGCGATCAGATCTCGCGGATCAGCTGGCTGAACGCGTCGACATCCTCGAACTGGCGGTAGACCGAGGCGTAGCGCACATAGGCGACCTTGTCGAGGCGCTTGAGTTCGCGCATCACCAGCTCGCCGATCTGCGAGGTGCCGACCTCGCTCTCGCCGCTGGTGAACAGGGTGTTCTCGATGCGGGCGATCGCCGCGTCGAGCAGGTCGACGCTGACATTGCGCTTGCGCAGCGCCAGCATCATCGACGCGCGCAGCTTGGCGCGGTCGAACTCGCTGCGTGCCCCGTTCTTCTTCACTACCGCCGGCATCGCCAGCTCGGCGCGCTCGTAGGTGGTGAAGCGCTTGTCGCAGCCGCTGCAGCGCCGTCGCCGGCGCATCGCGTCACCCTCGTCGGACGCGCGGGTCTCGACGACGGTGGTTTCCTGGTGACCGCAGTAGGGGCAGCGCATCGGGAGGGCGTCGCCGCCCGGCCTCAGCCGCGGTAGACCGGGAAGTCGCGGGTCAGCTGCGCGACCTGCGCCTTGACGCGCTCGATCACCGCCTCGTCGTTCGGTGCGTCCAGCACGTCGGCGATCAGGTTGGCGACCAGACGCGACTGCTCTTCCTTGAAGCCTCGGCTGGTGAAGGCCGGGCTGCCCAGACGGATGCCGCTGGTGACGAAGGGCTTCTGCGGGTCGTTCGGGATGCCGTTCTTGTTGCAGGTCATGTGGGCACGGCCCAGCAGCGCCTCGGCTTCCTTGCCGGTCAGGCCCTTCGGGCGCAGGTCGACCAGCATGACATGGCTCTCGGTGCGGCCGCTGACGATGCGCAGGCCGCGCGCGGTCAGCGTCTCGGCCAGCGCAGCGGCGTTCTTGACCACCTGTTCCTGGTAGGCCTTGAACTCGGGGCTCAGCGCTTCCTTGAAGGCCACCGCCTTGCCGGCGATGACATGCATCAGCGGGCCGCCCTGGATGCCGGGGAAGATCGCCGAGTTGATCTTCTTGGCGACTTCCTCTCCGCGCATCAGGATCAGGCCGCCGCGCGGGCCGCGCAGGGTCTTGTGCGTGGTGGTGGTGACCACGTCGGCGTGCGGCACCGGGTTCGGGTAGACGCCCGCGGCGATCAGGCCGGCGTAGTGGGCCATGTCGACCATGAAGTAGGCGCCGACCGCCTTGGCGACCCGGGCGAAGCGCTCGAAGTCGATGCGAAGCGCAAACGCCGAGGCGCCCGCGATGATGAGCTTGGGGCGGTGCTCGTGGGCCAGACGCTCCATCGCGTCGTAGTCGATGTCTTCCTGGGCGTTCAGGCCGTAGGAGACGACCTTGAACCACTTGCCCGACATGTTCAGCGGCATGCCGTGGGTCAGGTGGCCGCCTTCGGCCAGGCTCAGGCCCATGATGGTGTCGCCGGGCTGCAGCAGGCCGAAGAACACCGCCTGGTTGGCCTGCGAGCCGGAGTTCGGCTGCACGTTGGCAAATTCAGCGCCGAAGAGCTGCTTGGCGCGGTCGATGGCGAGCTGCTCGACCACGTCGACATGCTCGCAGCCGCCGTAGTAGCGCTTGCCCGGATAGCCTTCGGCGTACTTGTTGGTGAGCTGGCTGCCCTGCGCGGCCATGACGGCCGGCGAGGTGTAGTTCTCGCTGGCGATCAGCTCGATGTGCTCTTCCTGGCGGAGCACTTCGGCTTCGATCGCGGCGTTGATTTCGGGGTCGATGGCGGCCAGCGAGTGAATGGCGCGGTCAAACATGATGCGGCAGTCCTGTCGGGAGATTCTGGACCCGTTCCGGCCCGCTTCGGAGGTCGGATCGGGCTGCCCAGGCGCACGGCAAGAAACCGCCGCAAGCCGATGCGCCTGCGGCGACCACGCTCCCCGGTGGTTGCCCACCTCGGCCCGATGCGGACCTTGAACGCCAGTTGCGTGGTCGGGCGAGTTTACAGGAAGACGGCCTCAGGCTGGCGCCTGGGGCGGCCGCCCACTCAGTAGCCCAGCGCGGCGAGGCGGGGGGTCGTGCCGGTGGCTGCGGCCGAAGGCGAGCCGCCCGGCTGCACACCGGGCTGCACCGGGGTCATCGGCGCACCGTTGCTGCCTGCGGCCTCGGGCGGCGCCACCGGCGGCACTGGCAGTCGCGCGGTGGTGGGCACCGAGCGGCCGCGCAGCAGCTGCTGCATGAATTCCTGCTCGGCCATGACCTTGAAGGCGTAGCCGCCGTCGCTGGCCAGGTTGGCGGCGCCGACGTAGTGGCGCAGGCCGCCCTCGACCGAGCCGGCCTTGGCGATGCAGTCCTTCAGCACCTGCACGCCCACGCGCAGATTGGTCAGCGGATCGAAGGCGGCATGGTTGCCGCCGAAGGCGACGTACTTGTCGTCATGCACCCGGGTCATCACCTGCATCAGACCCTGGGCACCGACCGAGCTCTGCGCAAAAGGATTGAACGAGGATTCGATCGCCACGATGGCCAGGATCAGCGTCGGCTCCAGGCCGACCCGCTGGCCCAGCGACCAGGCTTCCTGGACCAGCCGGCCGACCGGCTCCGGCGCGACCCTGTAGCGGCGCGACAGCCACTGCGCGACCACCGCCTGCTGGCGGTTGAGTTCGCTCGGATCGATCGCGGTGGCACGGTCGACCGCCGAGATGTCGCCCGGGCCGAGCAGGCTGGCGGTGTCGAGCGTCTCGGACGGATCCGCGGAGCGGGCTTCCTGGCGCGAGACCAGCCAGTCCAGCGCACGTTCCTCGAGCAGGCCGCGCACATCGGCCCGGCCGCCGATCACGAAGGCCGCGGCCAGCACCGCCAGACCGATGACGGCCAGGCTGCTGTGGCTGACGACCATCAGTCCGTTGCCCAGATCGCTGACGAACACCCGTGCCGAATTCAGGGCGCCCGCGCGAACGCGTGCCCAAGAGCGGGATGCACTCATGCAACTCCTTCCCATTTCTGCAGGCGCCGTGTGGCCATGGGCTGGCGCCTTGATAATCCGTCGACGGTCCCGCGTTCCAGGGCCCGCAGTCGCGCGGTGCCTTCCTGTCGCCAGTCGCTCTTGCGGCGACCTTCTCCCCTGACCTGACGGTGCGATTGTCCGGGGCAGCTGCGCGTTGCGCGGCAGGCCACAAGCCCCTTCGTCAATGAACGGCTGGATTCTAGAAGTCGCCAAAATAACCGGTCAACAATAAAAGACTCATTCTTCATAACCGTAGATCATGAAATACCGTGACCTGAGAGACTTCCTCGCCGCCCTGAAAGCCCGGGGACAGCTGCTGGAAGTGAAAGAGCCCGTCTCGACCGATCTGGAAATGACCTGGCTCTCGGATCGCACCTTGCGCGCTGGCGGTCCGGCGCTGCTGTTCACCAATCCGGTGCGTGGTGCACAAAAATTCACGACACCTGCAGTTACCAATCTGTTCGGCACGCCGGAGCGTGTCGCCTTCGGCATGGGGGCCGACAGCGTGGCTGCGCTGCGCGACATCGGCGAGTTGCTGGCGCGTCTGAAGGAGCCCGAGCCCCCGAAGGGGCTCCAGGATGCCGGCCAGCTGTGGCAGATGGCACGAACCCTGTGGGACATGAAGCCGGCGGTGGTGCGCCGGCCCGCCTGCCAGGAGCAGGTGATCGAGGGGCCGGAGGTCGATCTGGGCCGGCTGCCGGTGCAGCACTGCTGGCCCGGCGACGTGGCACCGCTGATCACCTGGGGCCTCGTGGTGACCCGCGGTCCGCAGTCGGTGCCCCGGCCGCGCCGGCGCCAGAACCTGGGCATCTACCGCCAGCAGGTGATCGGGCGGCGTCAGGTCATCATGCGCTGGCTCGCTCACCGCGGCGGAGCGTTGGATTTCCGCGAATTCGTTCACGCAAATCGTGGAAAGCCCTTTCCGATCGTGGTGGCTTTGGGGGCGGATCCGGCCACGATCCTCGGCGCGGTGACCCCGGTACCTGACAGTCTCTCGGAATACCAGTTCGCCGGCCTGCTGCGTGGCGGGCGCACCGAACTGGCCGACAGCCAGGTGGGCGAGGGCGGCCTGATGCTGCAGGTGCCGGCCAGCGCCGAGATCGTGCTGGAGGGCCACATCCCGCCGGCCGAGCCCGGCTTCGAGGGCGTCAGCGAGCACGGCGTGCCGCTGAAGGAGAAGGACGGCTACCTGCACGCGCTGGAGGGGCCGTACGGCGACCACACCGGCTACTACAACGAGCAGGACTGGTTTCCGGTGTTCGAGATCACGCGCATGACGATGCGGCGTGACCCGATCTACCACTCGACCTACACCGGCAAGCCGCCCGACGAGCCGGCGGTGCTGGGGGTGGCGCTCAACGAGGTCTTCGTGCCGATCCTGAAGAAGCAGTTCCCGGAGATCGTCGACTTCTACCTGCCGCCGGAGGGCTGCAGCTACCGCATGGCGGTCATCAGCATGAGGAAGGCCTATCCGGGCCACGCCAAGCGGCTGATGTTCGGCCTGTGGAGCTTCCTGCGCCAGTTCATGTACACCAAGTTCATCGTGGTGGTGGACGACGACGTGGACATCCGCAGCTGGCAGGAGGTGATCTGGGCGATCACCACCCGCATGGACCCGGTGCGCGACACCACGCTGGTCGAGCACACCCCGATCGACTATCTGGATTTCGCCTCGCCGGTGTCGGGCCTGGGCGGCAAGATGGGGCTGGACGCGACCAACAAGTGGCCCGGCGAGACCGACCGCGAGTGGGGCCGCACGATCGAGATGGATCGCGCGGTGACCGCACGCATGGATGCGCTCTGGGGCCGGCTGGTCGCGCCGACGATCGGCCAGTCGGCGGGCCCGCGGGGCTAGTTCCGGGTGATCAGCCCGAGCAGCTCGTGCAGCGCGTCATGGGTGAGCCGGTAGCCGTGCGCGCTGGGCATCCATTCGAGCAGGCCGGATTCGTCCGGGGTGATGAAGGCCACCGGGGCCGGCACGATCACCAGGCGGGTGCCGGCGGCATCGCGAAAGGCGCGCAGCGCCCGGGGCATGTGCACGGCATGGGTCACCAGGATGATGCGTCGCACGCCGTCGGCCTCGAGCATCGGCACCAGCTGCCGGGCGTTCTGGCGGGTGTCGCGCGAGCGTGACTCGGTCCAGCGCAGCCGGCTGCCGTAGTCGTCCATCAGGATGCGCGCGGCGGTCTCGGCCTCGGTGACCTCGCCGGACTGGCCCCAGCCGACGCCGCCGCTGTAGGCCAGCGGCTGGCCGGTGCGCCGCGCCAGCCACACGCCATAGTGCAGCCGCACCATCGCCTGCTGCGTCAGCATCGAGCTGCCGTATTCCGGCGAGAGCCGATGGCGGCCGGCGCCCAGCACCACGATGGCGCTCGGAGGGGTCTTCGGGCTGCGCATCAGGGCACGCACTTCGGGCGGGCTGAGTGCCGGCGGTGGGCGCAGCACCTGATCCTGCAGCCAGAGGGCGGTGCCGCTGGAGCACATCAGCCACAGCCCGAGCAGGGCCGTGCCGATCATCAGCCGCCCGGCCCAGCGCCGCCAGTCCGGGCGGCGCTGCAGCCACAGGCCGGCCGGAATCATCAGCAGCAGGCTGGCCGGGGGTTGCAGCAGCGCGGAGAGGGTCGGTTTCCAGGAGGGATCGAGCACGGAGGTGACGTGGGAGTGATGCAGGTCTGGTAACGCTGCGATTCTCCAAGCTCAGCCCCGCTTCAGGATCCGGCAATCAACAATTCACAACAAGCTCGACGCCAACTATTCACTGCGATCCGCTGCGCTGTCGGTGGCAAGGCGCACCGCGGACCAGGTGGTTTCAGGGCGCCAGACGCTGGCGCTGCCAGCGGCCGTCGGGCTCGCGCTGGTAGACCAGCCGGTCGTGCAGGCGCGACTTGCGGCCCTGCCAGAACTCCCAGCGGTCGGGATCCAGCCGGAAGCCGCCCCAGTGAGGCGGCCGCGGCGGGTTCAGGCCATGCTGCGCCGCGGCCTTGGCCGCATTGCTCACCAGCACCGCGCGCGAGGTGATCGGCTGACTCTGCGGCGAGGCCCAGGCGCCCAGGCGCGAATCGAGCGGCCGCGAGGCGTAGTAGGCGTCCGACTCGGCCTCGGCGACCCGCTCGACCCGGCCCTCGATGCGCACCACCCGCTCCATCTCGACCCAGTGGAACTGCAGCGCCGCCCAGGGGTGGCCGGCGAGTTCGCGGCCCTTGCGGCTGTCGTAGTTGGTGTACCAGACCAGACCGCGGGCGTCGTAGTCCTTGATCAGCACGATGCGGGTCGACGGCCGTCCCTCCGGTCCGACGGTGGCCAGCGTCATCGCGTTGGGTTCGGGCACGCCGGCGTCGAGCGCCGCCTGAAACCACTGTTCGAACTGCTGCAGCGGCTCCGATCCGGCCTGGGCCTCGTCGAGTTCGCCGCTTTCGTAACTCTTGCGCAGATGGGCGATGTCCTTCATGGCGCCAGTATGCGCCAACCTGGAGCGTCGCCGCGGTCGCGGCCCGGGCGGCTAGTGATCCTCCTTAAGTGAAGGCACCACTTCCTGTGGCAGCGCTTGTCGGGTCCGATAGCGGTCATGATCGCAGTGCAGCATTTTCGACGCGGCCGTGGGGGCCGGCCATGAGTCCGGCACGCACGCTGCCCACGGTGGTGGTGCTGGCGGCCGGGGCCGGCCGGCGCTTTGCCGGCACGACGCCGAAGCTGGCCAGTCCGCTGGGCCGTGCCAGCGTGCTGGCGCACACGCTGGAAGCGGTGCTGGGCTCGGGGCTGCCACTGGTGGTGGTGACGGTGGCGCCGCTGGTCGGGCTGGTGCGCGAGGTGGTGGCCTCGCGCGACATCGTGCTGCTGCCGCCGGTCGGCTCGGCCAGCCGCGAGCCGCTGGGCGCGGGCTATTCGATCGCCGCCGGCGTGACCGCCCGGGCCCAGGCCTGCGGCTGGCTGGTGCTGCCCGGCGACATGCCGCGCGTGCGCCCCCAGACGCTGCAGCTGATGGCCCGTGCGGTCGGGCAGGGCGCGGCGCCGATCGCCTGCGCGCAGCACCTGGGCCGTGCCGGCCATCCCATCGGTCTGGCCGCCGAGATGTACAACGAGCTGTCGCGCCTGAGCGGCGACCAGGGGCTGCGCCGGCTGCTGGCCCGCTATCCCTCATTCCCGGTCGAGACGGGCGACCCCGGCGTGCTGATCGACATCGACACCCGCGAGGATCTCGAGCGGCTGATCGCGGCCGAGCCGGCGTTCTCGGTCCGTCAGCCCGTGCCGCTCCGCCAGACCGACCAGGCGTGACACCTCGGCATCGCGAATGCCGAGCTGGTCGAGCCGCTCGGCGGTGCGCAGCAGATAGTCGAGCGTGCTGCCGTAGCGGCCGCGCGCCTGCGCCAGGATGCGCAGCAGCGCGGCGTCGTCGAGCCGGCCGACATGGCTGGGATGGCGCGGGGGCAGCGTGAAGGCCAGCGCCGGCAGCCGGCCCTGCGGGGTCAGGGCCTGCAGCCAGCGCGGCTGGTAGACGCCGCCGCCGGGCATCTCGCGCTCCCACAGCGCATCGAGCGTCGCATGGGCTCGCCCGGCCTCTTCCAGGTGCAGCTCGCCCCGGCAGGAACCCCCAGGCAGCAACGCGAAGACCAGGCCGGGGCAGTCCGGCGTGCCGCGGTTGACCCGCGAGCGCATCCGCAGCGCCCGGTGCCAGCCCTGCACCCGGGCCGTCAGGCATTCGACCGGCGCGAAGGCGGGCCGCCACAGCAGCGAGCCGTAGGCGAAGACCCGGAAACCGAGGCCGCGGGTCAGCAGATCATCCAGATCGTCGTGAAGGCGAGCGAGGTCCATGCGGACAGTGTCGGGGCAGTGGTGCTGTTGCCACAAGGCCGAGACGACCCCTCCCAAAGTCAAGAAAGCGTGATGTTTGTCACCGTAAACTGCCGCGTTCATCAACATCGAGGAGGTTCCGAATGAGTGACGACGATCGTGACGACAGCCGCAAGGTCGGCCTGTGGATGGTGTTCACCAGCGTGGCGGTGCTGCTGCTGGGCGTGCTGGGCTTCGCGGTGACCCGCAGCCTGAAGAGCCCGTCGGCGCCGGCCGCTCCGACGGCCGTGGCCGCGGCTTCCGGCGCGAGCGCCGAGGCCGCCGATGTGCTGGTCGACCTGACCCCGACCGGCCCGGCGCTGGCGGTGCTGTATTTCGAGACCGGCTCCGCTTCGGTGGGCGCCGAGGACGCGGCCGCGCTGGCCGAAGTCGTCAAGGCCCTGGCCGGTGATGGCGCCCGCCGCGTGCTGCTGTCGGGCTATCACGACTCGACCGGCGATCCGGCGATGAACGCCGAACTGGCCAAGCAGCGCGCCAAGGCCGTGCGCGCCGCGCTGGTGGTCGCGGGCGTGCCGCTGCAGCAGGTGCTGATGCGCAAGCCCGAGAGCACCACCGGCAGCGGCACCGACCGCGAGGCCCGTCGGGTGGAGATCCGCATCGTCGACGCGCCCTGAGTCGGCGCGCGGGTCCGACGCGCCGAACCTGATGCGCTGACGGCCTGCACAGGCCCGGCGCCGCAAATGCATGCGGCACCGGGCCTTTTTCTTGCGTGGTCAGGTGGCGAATGATTTGACGATGTAACCCGGTTACGCTGTAATCGTCCGAAAGTTTCACGGCCGTTCCAGGCCAGCCCAACGCCATGAAATCCCAGATCGCCGACATCACCGCCCGCATCCGCGAACGCAGCCAGCCGCTGCGCCAGGCCTATCTGGCGCGCACGCGTGCCATCGCTGCGCGTCCGCGCGGGGCCGACCGGATGGGCTGCGCCAACGTCGCCCACGCCTTCGCGGCGCTGCCGGGCTCGGACAAGTTCCGCGTCGTGGCCGAGAAGGCGCCCAACATCGGCGTCATCACCGCCTACAACGACATGCTGTCGGCGCACCAGCCCTATGAGGGCTTCCCGGCGCTGATCCGCGACGAGGCGCGCCGCCTCGGCGCCACGGTGCAGGTCGCCGGCGGCGTGCCTGCGATGTGCGACGGCGTCACCCAGGGCCTGCCGGGCATGGAGCTGAGCCTGTTCTCGCGCGACAACATCGCGATGGCCACCGCGGTGGGCCTGACGCACGATGTGTTCGACGCGGCGCTGCTGCTGGGCGTGTGCGACAAGATCGTGCCGGGCCTCTTGATCGGCGCGCTGCACTTCGGCCATCTGCCCTGCGTGTTCGTGCCGGCCGGGCCGATGTCGACCGGCCTGTCCAACAGCGAGAAGTCCAAGGTGCGCGAGCAGTTCGCGCAAGGCCTGGTCGGGCGCGACAAGCTGCTCGAGGCCGAGTCCGCCGCCTACCACGGCGCCGGCACCTGCACCTTCTACGGCACCGCCAACTCCAACCAGATGCTGCTGGAGGCGATGGGCCTGCACGTGCCGGGCGCCGCCTTTATCCACCCGCACGAGGGCCTGCGCGAGCAGCTCACCCGCGAGGCGGTGCGCAACGTGCTGGCCATCCGCAAGGGCGGCGCACGCTACACCCCGATCGGCGAGCTGGTCGACGAGCGCTGCATCGTCAACGCGATGGTGGCGCTGCTGGCCACCGGCGGCTCGACCAACCACCTGATCCACTGGGTGGCGGTGGCGCGCTCGGCCGGCATCGTCATCGACTGGACCGACTTCTCCGAACTGTCGGCCGCCACGCCGCTGCTGGCGCGGGTCTATCCGAACGGCAAGGCCGACGTGAACCAGTTCCAGGCTGCGGGCGGCCCCGGCTTCGTGCTGCGCGAGCTGCTCGATTCGGGCTGCTTGCACGGCGATGTGCTGACGGTGGCCGAGGGCGGCATGGCCACCTACGGCCGCGTACCGCAGTCGCAGGCCGACGGCACGCTGGCCTGGCGCGACCTGCCGGCCACCCCGATCGACGACCAGATCGTGCGCACCGCCGACGCGCCTTTCAGCGAGAGCGGCGGCCTGAAGCTGCTGGCCGGCAACCTCGGCCGCGGCGTCATGAAGGTCAGCGCCGTGCCCGAGGACCGCCATGTGGTCGAGGCGCCGGCCATCGTCTTCGACAGCCAGGAGGCGCTGCAGCAGGCCTTCAAGCGCGGCGAGCTCGAGCGCGATTTCGTCGCGGTCGTGCGCTTCCAGGGCCCGCGCGCCAACGGCATGCCGGAGCTGCACAAGCTCACGCCGCCGCTGGCGGTGCTGCAGGACAAGGGCTTCCGCGTCGCGCTGGTGACCGACGGGCGCATGAGCGGCGCGTCGGGCAAGGTGCCGGCGGCGATCCATGTCAGCCCCGAGGTGCTGGGCGGCGGTCCGCTGGGCAAGGTGCGCAGCGGCGACATCGTGCGCGTCGACGCGGTGGCCGGCACGCTCGACGCGCTGGTGGGCGCCGACGAATGGGCTGCGCGCGCCATCGAGGATCGCCCGGCCGACCTGGCCGACGACGCCGCGCACGGCCTGGGCCGTGAACTCTTCGGCGGCATGCGCCGCAACGTGCTGAGCGCCGAGGAAGGCGCCGTCACCTGGCTCTGACCGGGCCTTGAACCCTCACGAACCGCGAGTCTCCCCATGAACACCCTCGATCTGGCCGGCCACGGCCCCGTCATTCCCGTCATCGTCATCGACCGCGTCGAGGACGCGGTGCCGCTGGCCCGCGCGCTGGTCGCCGGCGGTGTCAAGGTGCTGGAGGTGACGCTGCGCACGCCGGCAGCGCTGGACTGCATCAAGGCGATGATCGCCGAGGTGCCCGAGGCCATCGTCGGCGCCGGCACGGTGCGCTCGATCGCCGACGCGCAGGCGGCCAAGGACGCCGGCTGCCAGTTCGCGGTCAGCCCGGGCTACACCCCCGAGATCGGCCGTGCCTGCCTGGACATCGGCCTGCCGCTGCTGCCGGGCGTGTCCACCGCCAGCGAGGTCATGATGGCCAATGCCGACGGCTACCGCTTCCTGAAGCTGTTCCCGGCCACCGCGGTCGGCGGCGTGAACCTGCTCAAGGCCTTCGCCAGCCCCTTCCACGATGTGGTGTTCTGCCCGACCGGCGGCATCACGCTGGAGACCGCGCCGCAGTTCCTGTCGCTGCCCAACGTGAAGGTCTGTGGCGGCTCGTGGCTGACGCCGGCCGACGCGGTCAAGACCGGCGACTGGGCGCGCATCACCCGGCTGGCGGCCGAGGCCCAGGCGCTGCGCGGCTGATCCGTCGCGCGCTGTGGACACCGGATCCGCAGCGCTTCTTCACCCGCGCTTCAGTGCGGGCGCGAGAATCAGGGCCTTCCTGTTTTCAAGGCCGGGGCCCTCCCGGTCAGGCGCCTGATGCTCATCTCTCCCCCGCCCGACGATCATGAAGACGAGGCCACGCTGCGCGAGGCCCGTGCCCTGGCGGCCTCGCGCAGCACCTGGATCAGCGTCGCGGTCAACCTGGCGCTGACGGTGCTGCAGCTGGTGGTCGGTGTGCAGGCCAAGTCCCAGGCGCTGGTGGCCGACGCGATCCACTCGCTGTCGGACCTGCTGTCGGACTTCATCGTGCTGCTGGCCGGACGGCAGAGCCGCAAGGCCGCCGACGCCGACCATCCCTACGGCCACCAGCGCTTCGAGACCGCTGCCTCGCTGGCGCTGGGTCTGCTGCTGCTGGGCGTCGGGCTGGGCATGGTCGGCTCGGCGGCGGCCCGGCTGCAGCAGCCCGCCGCGATCGAGCCGGTGGCGCCGCTGGCGCTGTGGATCGCGGTGGCCACGCTGGTGGCCAAGGAGGCGCTGTTCCGCTACCTGATGGCGGTGGCGCGCCGGGTGCGCTCGAGCATGCTGGCGGCCAATGCCTGGCACTCACGCTCGGATGCGGCGTCCTCGCTGGTGGTGGGACTGGGCATCGCGGGCAACCTGGCCGGCTATCCCCTGCTCGATCCGGTCGCGGCGCTGATCGTCGGCTTCCTGGTGGCCCGCATGGGCTGGACCTTCGGCTGGAATGCGATCAACGATCTGATGGACCGCGCGGTCGAGGCCGACCAGATCGAGGCCATTCACGCCACGCTGGCCGCCACGCCCGGCGTCATCGGGGTGCATGAACTGCGCACCCGCCGCATGGGCGACCTGATCGCGGCCGATGTGCATCTGGAGGTCGAGGCCACCCTCAGCGTCGAGGCGGGCCACGACATCGCCGTCGAGGCGCGCCGCCGTGTCATGCAGGCCCATCCGGTGCTGAGCCTGATGATCCATGTCGATCCGTGGCGGCGCCCCGACCGCGATCACGACACCGGCCCCCTGTCCGGGCGTTGAGGTCCGCGGCGGCTCAGATCAGCATCATCTGCGCCAGCCAGGAGGCCAGCACCTGCAGCAGCGGCAGCCCCAGGCCGAAGGCGAGCAGGTGAGAGGCCTGCCGATGCGGGTGCAGCAGCGGGGTGAAGGCGATCGGCACGCCCACCAGCATCACCCACGCGCCGAACAGCGACTTCTCGACGCCCGGGCTCAGGCCGGGCAGATGGATCATCAGCAGCGTCAGCAGCATCATCGCCACCCCCTGCAGCAGCACGAGCAGCCAGATGGCCTGGCGCACGGCGGGCAGGGCGATCGGTCCAAGCACGAGGTTCATCACAGGCTCCTCTGGGGTGTGGATCGGACGGGTAAGGTACCGAACCGCATTTCATGGTTGCTTTGATGATAAATGTGTAAATTTGCCGAATCCAGCGTCAGGGCTGTCAAAAAGAGCAAAGGGAGCCCCTCTGTTCATGGGGGTCGTCGCGCCGTCGGCGTGCTTGTGTGGGGGTGTCGGCAGGGCTTCGCATTTCTTCCGACAGCTTCAGTTCCGCTTCACCCCGGGCGAATGCAATGAGGGCTCCAGAAACCCTCTCATTCCTTCCGAGGACGATTCCATGACGATGCTGCGTTCCCTGTCCCTGCTGGCCGTGCTGGCCGCCTTTGCCTCCACCGCTGCCGTGGCCGGCCCGACCTGCAAGGTGCCCAAGGAGACCTGGATGAAGGAGGCCGACTTCCGCGCCAAGCTCGAGGCCGAGGGCTACAAGATCAAGAACTTCAAGGTCACCAAGGGCGAGTGCTACGAGATCTACGGCTTCGACAAGGCCGGCAAGAAGGTCGAGATCTACTTCGACCCGGCCACGGCCGCGGTGCTCGAGTCCAAGTGAGGTCAAGGTGAGCACGCTGCCGTCCGAACTGGAGCCCGACGAGGTCCGGGTGTGGGATCCGTTCGTGCGGATCTTCCACTGGGGCCTGGTGGCCTGCATCGCGCTCAACGAGTTCGTCATCGACGATGGCGAGCAGGTCCATCAGTGGATCGGCTACGCGGCCAGCGCGCTGGTGCTGGCGCGCATCGTCTGGGGCTTCGTCGGCACGCGGCATGCGCGCTTCGCCGACTTCTGGCCGACGCCGGCGCGGCTGCGAGCCCATCTGGCCGATCTGCTGGCCGGCCGCCACGGCGCGCAGGTCGGGCACAACCCGCTGGGCGCGCTGATGATGCTGGCGCTGCTGGCGGTGGTGCTGGCGCTGGGCGCCAGCGGCTGGCTGCAGACCACCGACGCCTTCTGGGGCGAGGAGTGGCTGCAGGAGCTGCATGAGGAGCTGGCCGAGGCCCTGCTGGGCCTGGCCGGCGTGCATGTGGCCGCGGCGCTGCTGATGAGCATGGTCGAGCGCACCAACCTGGTCGCCGCGATGGTCAGCGGCATCAAGCGGCGCCGACCGCACTGAGCGGCCGCCCCCCGGGCGGCCCGTGCCACGCCGCGTTCAGCGCGCGCCGTGCTCCAGCGCGAAGCTCGCGCCGTCATGCTGGGCCAGCTCGCGCTTGAGCAGCGGCAGCGACTCGGCCAGCGTCTGCTGCAGCACGAAGGGCGGGTTGATCACGAACATGCCCGAGCCCAGCATGCCGAAGCCGTCGCTGGTCGGCGCGGCCACCGTCAGGCTGGCATGCAGCCAGCCGCGGCGAGCGCCCTGGTTGGCCGCGGCCTTGAGCCGGCTGACCATTTCCCGGGGCTCCAGCCGTTGCAGCTGCGGGTACCAGACCAGGATCACCGCATCCGCGAAGCGCTCCAGGCCCTCGCGCACCGCGGTGACCACCTTGGCGTAGTCGGTCTTGATCTCGTAGGACGGGTCGATCAGCACCACCGCGCGGCGCGAGGGCGGCGGCAGGTCGGCCTTGAGCGCGCCGAAGCCGTCGCGGTTCATCACCGCGGTCTCGCGCCGCTCGGCCATCGTCTCCTGCAGCAGCGGGAAGTCGGTCGAGTGCAGCTCGTACAGGCGCATGCGGTCATCGGCGCGCAGCAGCATCTTCGCCAGCGTCGGCGAGCCGGGATAGCGCATCAGCCGGGCCGGGTCCGGGTTGAAGGACTTCACCAGGCTCACATAGTCGGCCAGGCCGGCAGGCAGGTCGTTGCGGCCCCAGAGGCGGCCGATGCCGTCGTCGTATTCGGCATGCTTGCGGGCATGGTTGCTGTCGAGGCCGTAGCCGCCGGCGCCGGCGTGGGTGTCGATCAGGGTCAGGGGCTTGTCCTTCTGCGTCATGTAGCGCAGCACCTGGGTCAGGACGAGGTGCTTGAGGACGTCGGCATGGTTGCCGGCATGAAAGGCGTGGCGATAGGCGAGCATGGCGCGATTGTCGCCGGGATCGCCGCATGAAACACCGATGTAACCGGTGACGCAAGGGTGACTGTCCGGCCCCCTGCTGCAGGCAGGTGCTTCCTAGAATGGGCCGGACGGCCCAGCCTCGGAGCCCAGGAGAAACAGCGAATGAACCGAGTCCCCACCCCTGCATCGCCCCAGTCGCTCTACCGGGACCGGCTGGGCCGGGCCGACGAGGTGATCGCCGCGCGGGTGCGCGACGGCGACACCGTGCTGGCGGCGTCCGCCGTCGGCGAGCCGCCCGAGCTGCTGCGCGCGCTGTCGGCGCGGCGTGACCGGCTCTCCGACGTGACGATCAGCCAGCTGCTGCCGCTGGCGCCGCAGGGCTACATGCAGGAGCCCGATCCGTCGCGGCTGCGGGCGCGCTCGCTGTTCCTGAGCGCGGCGATCCGCGCCGGCTTTCCCGCCGGCTGGGTCGATCAGGTGCCCTGCCATTTCTCGGAGATTCCGCGACTGATCCGCCGTGGCGAGCAGCGCTGCGATGTGGTGATGACGCTGGCCTCGCCGATGGACGAGCACGGCTTCTTCTCGATCAGCCTGAGCCCGGACTTCACGATGGCGGCGATCGAGCGTGCCCGCGAGGTGGTGCTGGAGGTCAACCCGAACGTGCCCTTCGCCTTCGGGGCCTGCCATGTGCACATCTCGCAGGTGAGCGCGCTCGTCGAGAGCAGCGCGCCGCTGCGCGAGGTCGGCCTGCCGCAGATCGACGAGGTGCAGCGCACCATCGGCGCGCATGTGGCCGGCCTGGTGCGCGACGGCGACACGCTGCAGCTGGGCTACGGCAGCATCCCGGACGCGGTGGTGACCCAGCTGCACGACAAGCGCGACCTGGGCATCCACACCGAGATGATGGGCGACGGCCTGTGGTCGCTGGTCGAGAGCGGCGCGGTCACCTGCCGGCGCAAGAACTTCATGCCCGGGCGCATCGTCGCCACCTTCGGCATGGGCACCGCGCGGCTCTACCGCGCGATGCACCGCAATCCGATGCTGGAAATGCACCCGGTCGACTTCACCAACGATCCGGCGATCGCCGGGCGCAACGACAACCTGGTCGCGATCAACGCTTCGCTGCAGATCGATCTGGCCGGGCAGTGCTGCTCGGAGAGCTTCGGGCCGACGCCGTTTTCCGGCACCGGCGGGCAGGGCGACTTCATGCGCGCGGCCAATCGCTCGGAGGGCGGGCGCGGCATCATCGTGCTGCCGTCGACCGCCCGCTCGGGCACCGTCTCGCGCATCGTGCCGGTGCTCTCGCCGGGCAGCTTCGTCTCCACCGGCAAGAACGATGTGAACCATGTCGTCACCGAGCATGGGGTGGCGCAGCTGCGCGGGCGCTCGCTGCGCGAGCGTGCCGCCGCGCTGATCGCCATCGCGCATCCGGACTTCCGCAGCGAACTGCGCGAGGCGGCGCGGCGCATGGCGCTGTTTTGACATCCCTGACCTGACAGCGGCAAAAACCGGGGGCTGATCCAGCGATCGAGGGGGGCGAGGGCTGCGAAGAATCCTCGAGCCCTCGAACGACTCCGTCCGCCCCGCCGATGAACACCCCCACCTCACTGAAGCCAGCTTTGCCGCGATCGATGCCAGCCTGATGCTGGTCGAGATCGACTTCGACGGCACGATCCGCAGCGTCAACGACTGCTTTCTCGCGCATTTCGAGAGCCGCCGCGAGGAGGTGCTGGGCCAGCCCTATCGGCATTTCTGCTCGAGCATCCGGGCCGACGAGGTCGGGGTGGACGGCGTGCTGGCCCGGCTGGCCGCCGGCGAGCCGGTGATGCGCACCTTCGAGCATGTCGGACCCCAGGCCCGCACCACCTGGATGGCGCTGTCGATGCTGCCGGTGAAGGACACACTCGGCCACGCCAGCCACGCGCTGATCCTGGCGCGCGACGTGACCGAGGCCAAGACCCAGTCGGTCGAGAACCAGTGCAAGCTCGAGGCGATCTCGCGCTCCCACGGCATCATCGAGTTCGATCTGTCGGGCAACATCCTGGATGCCAACGAGACCTTCCTGAAGCTGACCGGCTACCGGCTCGACGAGATCCGGGGCCAGCACCACCGCCTCTTCGTCGACAGCGAGGAGCAGCGCTCGCCCGAGTACCGGCAGTTCTGGCAGCGGCTGGGGCGGGGCGAGACCGCTTCGGGCGAGTACCTGAGGTTTGGGCGCAATGGCCGTCGCCTCTGGATCCAGGCCAGCTACAACCCGATTCTCTCGCCGGACGGTCAGCCGGCCAAGGTCATCAAGTACTGCAGCGACATCACCGAGAGCAAGCTCAAGGCGGTCGAGACCCAGGTGATGATGTCGGCGGTTTCCGCCACCAGCTGCGTGCTGGTGCTGGACCGGGAGGGCATCATCCTGTCGGTCAACGAGGGCATGAGCCGGGCCCTGTCCACCCCGTCAGAGGATCTGGTCGGACGACATGAAAGCTGCATCCTGTTCGAGGAGGATGCCCGCAGCGTCGACTACGAGGCGATGTGGCAGGGCCTGCGGGCCGGACGCATGGCGCAGGGCGCATTCCGCCGGCGCGCAGCGGGCGGGCGCGAGGTCTGGTTTTCCTCGACGCGCAGCCCGGTCACCGGCATCGACGGCACCTTGCAGAAAGTGCTGGTCGTGGCCCAGGACATCACCCAGGATCAGCTCTCGCGGCTCGATGCCGCGGGCAAGCTCGGTGCGATCGATCGTGCCCAGGCGGTGATCGAGTTCGACCTGCAGGGCCATGTGCTGCAGGCCAACGACAACTTCCTGCGCCTGTTCGGCTACAAGGCCGAGGACATCATCGGGCGCCATCACCGCATGTTCGTGGCCCCGGCCGAGGTCAGCTCGAGCGAGTACCAGATCTTCTGGGAGCGGCTGTCGCGCGGCGAGTATTTCGCCGACGAGTACAAGCGCATCGGCCGGGACGGGCGCGAGATCTGGATCCAGGCCACCTACAACCCGATCCTCGACCGGCGCGGCCATCCGGTGAAGGTGGTCAAGTTCGCCAGCGACGTGACCGAGGCCAAGCTGCGCAATGCCGAGTTCGTCGCCAAGGTCCAGGCCATCGACCTGGGCCAGGCGGTGATCGAGTTCGATCTCGACGGCCGGGTGCTGAGCGCCAACCGCAATTTCCTCGCCGCGATGGGCTACACGCTGCGCGAGATCCAGGGCATGCACCACAGCATGTTCTGCACGCCCGAATACACCCAGGGCGAGGAATACCGCGACTTCTGGCTGAAACTGGGCGAGGGCCAGTTCCTCAGCGGCCGCTTCCACCGGGTGGGCAAGTACAACCGCGATGTCTGGATCCAGGCGACCTATAACCCGATTCTCGACCTCAACGGCCGGGTGGTGAAGATCGTCAAGTACGCCTTCGACGTGACCAAGGAGGTGCAGCTGGAAAAGCGCATCGCCGCCAAGTCGGCCGAGATGAGCGAGAGCGTGGCCAGCCTGGCCGCCAGCATCACCGAGATCGCGCGCAACTCCGGCGTTGCCGCCGAGATGGCCGGCGATGCCGCCTGTGCCGCCCAGGGCGGCTTCACGGCGCTGCAGAAGTCGATCGAGACCATCGGCAGCATCCAGGCCAGCTCGGTGCGGGTCTCCGAGATCGTGCGTGTCATCGGCGAGATCGCCAGCCAGACCAATCTGCTGGCCTTCAATGCCGCGATCGAGGCGGCGCGCGCCGGCCAGCACGGCGTGGGCTTCTC
This sequence comes from Sphaerotilus sp. FB-3, assembly GCF_023706025.1. Classification (NCBI taxonomy): domain Bacteria; kingdom Pseudomonadati; phylum Pseudomonadota; class Betaproteobacteria; order Burkholderiales; family Sphaerotilaceae; genus Sphaerotilus; species Sphaerotilus sp. FB-3. Next base: position 23,766 of record NZ_BQWE01000007.1, read on the forward strand.
GGTGGTGGCCGGCGAGGTGCGCAAGCTCGCCGAGCGCAGCTCGGTGGCCGCGCGCGAGATCGCCAAGCTGATCGAGGAGTCGGTGATGCAGGTCGGCCTGGGCGCGGAGGTCAGCAAGGAGGCTGCACGCAGCTTCGAGGGCATCATGAGCAGCGTCGGGCGCACCCGCACCAGCGTGTCCGAGATCGCGCAGGCCACCGAGGGCCAGCGGCGTCTGGCCGGCGAGGTCTCCGGGCTGATCGTCTCGCTGACCGGATCGGTCAAGTCGTGAGCGGCATCGATCCGGCCGGCGACTTCGGCGGCCTGCGGATCGGCGGGCTGCAGCTGGCGCTGCCGATGAGCGCGCTGCGCGAGGTCGTGCCCTGCGGCCGGCTCGAGCGTCTGCCGGCACGGGCCGAGGGGCTGCTCGGCGCGATCGACCTGCGTGGCGTGCTGGTGCCGGTGCTGGATCTGCGGCCGCTGATCGGGCTGGCCGCCGATCCGCTCGACTGGCCCTGCGTCGTGCTGGTGATCCATGACGGCCTGATCCTGGGCCTGCTGTGCGAGGGCGTGACGGGCGTGTTCCGCAGCGAGGGCCAGCGCCTGAACCGTGCGGCGCAGGACGGGCTGATGGCCGGCAGCCTGCGCCGCGCCGATGACGGCAGCCTGCTCAGCGTGCTGTCGCCGGCGGCGCTGCTGGCGCTGCCGGGGCTGCCGCGCGTCGAGGATCCGGAGCCGCAGCGCCAGCGGGTGCATGACGGCAGCATCGGCGACGAGCCGCTGGCCTCCGGCCTGCCGATGCTGCTGCTGCTGTGCGGCCGCGTGCCGCTGGCGCTGCCGGCGATGGCGGTGCATGCGACGCTGCCCTCGCCGCAGGTGTGTGCCTCGGTGCTGGCCGGATCCGGTGCCTGCGTCGGCGTGCTCGAGCATGCGGGCGAGGAGGTGCCGGTGGTCGATCTGCCGGCGCTGTGCGGGCTCGGCCGGCTGGAGCGCCCGGCAGGTGCGCTGCAGCAGGCCTTCCTGATGCGGCTCGAGGCGGGGCTGGTGGCTTTCCTGATCGATCGGGTGCTCGATGTGGTGCGTGTCGATGACGACGCGGTGCTGCCGGTGCCGGCGTTCGCGCTGCCGCGGCGCGAGCTGTTCGAGGGGGGGCTGGTCATCCAGGCGCTGACCGACGAGGTGCGCGCGCTGCTGCCATCTTCGGTGCAGCAGTTCCTGGTGCTGAGCCCGCAGGGGCTGCAGGGCCATGCTGGTCTGCAGGCGCTGGCCGCCAGCGGCCGGCCGGTGGCGGCGCTGCGCGGGGTCGATACATCGCTGGCGATGGATGGCGCGGCCACCGCCGCCCTGCAGGCCGCCGGCCAGCGCGCGATGGTGACCTACCAGCTCGGCCGCGAGGTGGCCACCCCGATCGGCCAGATCCGCGAGATCCTGCCTTTCGGCTGCGAGATCGCGGTGCTCGAGGTGGGCGGCGCGATGCTCGGGCTGGTCGCGCACCGCGGCCGATCGATTCCGGTGATGTGCCTGAGCCGGCTGCATGGCCTGCCGCCACCGGAGGTCGGTCCGGCGGTCAGCGTGCTGGTGGTCGAGGCCGATGCGGGCGAGCAGCTGGGCTTCGCGGTGCCGATGCTGCGCAGCATCGAGCCCGCCGACTGGGAGCCCGCGCTGCCGGCGCTGGGCGACAGCCGCGACCCGCTGACGCAGGCGATCCACTCGCGCCAGCTGGTGCAGGTCGGGCAAGGCGATTCACGCCGCATGCTGCAGGTGGTCGATCTGCAGCGCATTGCCCGGGCGCTGCAGCAGCGCGTGGCCTGAACCGCCTCACTGCGGATCGTCGCCGCGCATCAGCGCCAGCAGCTCCTGCGGCGCCAGCGGGGCCTGGGCCGGTCCGTCGCCGCCGTCGAGCACCTGCGCGGCCAGCTCGCGCTTGTCGTGGTGCAGCGCGACGATGCGCTCCTCCAGCGTGCCCTGGCGCACCAGCCGGTAGACGGTGACCGGGCGCTGCTGGCCGATGCGGTGCGCGCGGCCCGAGGCCTGGTCCTCGGCGGCCGGGTTCCACCACGGGTCGGCGATCACCACATAGTCGGCCGCGGTCAGGTTCAGGCCGAAGCCGCCGGCCTTCAGGCTGATCAGGAAGAAGTCGCCCTCGCCGTCCTGGAAGGCGGCGACACGGCGGCTTCGCTCGGCCGCAGGCGTGGCGCCATCCAGGTACTGGTGGCTCAGGCCGGCCTCGTCGAGCGTGGCGCGCAGCAGCTGCAGGAAGTCGACGAACTGGCTGAAGACCAGCGTGCGGTGGCCGTTGGCGGCCAGCTCGCGCGCCAGGTCGCCGAAGGCACGCACCTTGGCGCCGGCCAGCGACAGCTCCGGCGTGACCAGGCGCGGATCGCAGGCGGCGCGGCGCAGCCGGGTCAGCTGCGCCAGCAGGTGGAGCTGGGCGCTGCCGCTGCCGGCATCGCCCTGCAGCGCCTCCTCGGCCTCCTTCAGCGCCTGGCGGCGCAGGGCCTCGTAGTGCGCCTGCTCGGCCGGCTCGGCCTCGACCGGCAGGATCAGCTCGGTGCGCGGCGGCAGGTCTTCCAGCACCTGCGACTTGGTGCGGCGCAGGATGAAGGGCCCGACCAGCCGGCGCAGCGTGCGCTGGCGGCCGCGGTGGCGGTCGCGCTCGATCGGCACCGCGAAGCGCTCCGAGAACTGCGCCTGCGTGCCCAGCAGGCCCGGATTGCAGATCTGCATGATCGACCACAGCTCGGCCAGCCGGTTCTCGATCGGCGTGCCCGACAGCGCCAGCCGGAAGTCCGCGCGCAGCGCATGCACCGCCTGGCTGCGCCGTGCCGCGGCGTTCTTGACCGCCTGCGCCTCGTCGAGCACCAGCGTGTGCCAGTCGCGGCCGGCAAAGCCCTCGGCGTCGAGCTGCAGCAGCGTGTACGACACCAGCAGCACCTCGTTCGGGCCGGCGGCCATGCGCAGCGCCTCGCGCTCGGCCGGCGGCGTCGCGCCGAAGTCGCTCAGGCGCAGCGCCGGCGCGAAGCGGTGCGCCTCGGCCAGCCAGTTGCCGATCAGCGAGGTCGGCGCCACCACCAGCGCCGCGCCGCCGCGCCCGCGCGCCAGCAGCACCGCCAGCGCCTGCAGCGTCTTGCCCAGGCCCATGTCGTCGGCCAGGATCGCGCCCAGACCGGCGCCGGCGCGGCGCATCGCCCACTCGAAGCCTTCCTGCTGATAGGGCCGCAGCTCGGCCTGCAGCGTGCCGGGCAGGCGCGGCACCTGGCGCTCGAGCCGCGCCAGCCGCTCGACGCGCTCGCGAAAGCGCGCATCGGTCTCGAGCCGGCTGCCCTCGAGCGTCTGTTCCAGCCACGGCGCGGCCAGCGGCGTCAGCCGTGCGGCGTCCTGGCGGATCTCGGCCACGCCGGCCATCTCCTCGAGCCGGCCGCGCAGCTCCTCGGTCAGCGCCAGATAGCGGCCGTCGCCCATCGGCACGAAGCGGCTGCGCCGCGTGCGGCTCCAGTCGAGCAGCCGCCCGAGGCTGAAGACCAGCTGCTCGTCGATCTCGACGCCGCCGTCGAGCGCCAGCCAGTCCTGACCGCTGCGCACCCGCACCTTGAGCTGCTGCAGTCCGGCGCCGTCGACCTGGATCGGGCGGCCGCGCGGCCAGTCCAGCGCCTCGACCGCCTGCAGCGTGTGCAGCCGCTCGAGCAGCGCCAGCGCCAGCTCGGGCTCGGCCACCGACCAGCGCGCCGGCGCCCCGTCGGGCAGCGGCTCGAGCATCGGGCAGGCCTCCAGCACCCGCTCCAGGTGATCGCGCTCGCGCGCCAGATCGCGCCGCGTCGCGCGCGGCGTGCCGCCGCTGGAGGCGGCGATCAGCCGCACCCGGCCCTGGCCGGGTTCCAGCCGCGGTCCCTCGGCGCCCAGCGGGGCCACCGCGAGCCGCAGCGCCAGCCCGTCGCCCTCGGGCGTGAGCTCGGCACGCAGCCGCGTCTCGGCCTCGACTTCCTGCGCCTGCGCGGGCGCCGCGCCGTCCGGGCCGGTCGCGCCGGCGCTGTCGCTCTGGATGCGGAAATGCGCGCCCAGGCCACGCAGCACCTCGTCGAGCTGCGCCATCGCCTCGTGCGGCACCTCCAGGCCGGTGCCGATGAGCTGCGCGGCGCGCTTCTGCGCCGCGCTGAAGCGCACCACCCGCGCCCGGTCCGGCCCGTCGCGCAGCACGGTGGTCAGCAGCAGCTGCTCGGCCTCGCGCTGGTCGGCGGCGTTGATGATCGGCAGCTGCGGCTCGCTGCGGTCGGCCTGCGGGTCGCACCAGCGCGGCGGCGGCAGCAGCGTGACCCGCAGCCGCGCGCCCAGGTCGGTCACGTCGATCTCGGCCGGTGTCTCGGTCAGGCTCACGTTCACGCCGGGCGTGTCGTCGAACTCGATCAGCGGATGGCCGACCAGCGCGACGATGGCCTGGGCCAGATCGAGGCGCTGGCCGCCGCGCTCATGCACGCTGGCGCGGATGCAGCGCACCAGCCGCAGGTCCTGCGGCGGCAGGCTGTCGTCGCGCAGCAGCCGGGACAGCGGCAGCTCGCGCGGCTTGCCCCAGCCGCGCGGGCCCTGGCGCTGCTCCATCGGCTGGATGGCCTCCAGCGCGCCGTGCGGGTTGACCGACAGCACCCACACCAGGCGCGTGGCGTGGCCGGCGCTTTCCGGGCGCGCCGCGCTGTCCTGGCCGAGCCGGGCCAGCTCGTCGAGCGCGCGCTGCCAGGCGGGCTGGTGCAGCGACGCGCCGGTGATGAAGGGCCGCTCGGGCGTGCGTCCCTCCAGCACCGCCAGCGCCGACTCCATCAGCCCGGCCAGCAGCGTCAGGCCGCACTGGTGCAGGCGGGTGATCGTCTCCAGCGCGATCGTGCGCTCGGCCGGGGCGAGGGCGGGATCGCTGGCCGGATCATGCAGCCAGGCCCGGCCGATCCAGCTGGCCAGATCGTCCGTGTGCAGGTGCGGCGGCCGGCTGCGGATCGGCAGCGCACGCGGATCGCGGCGCTCCTCGCCCTGGCGCATGCGGATCGCCAGCGCCAGCAGGCCCCAGAGGCTGTCGGTGCCGGCCTGGCGGCGGCCGCTCTCGGTCAGGCAGAACTTCTGCGCCTGCGTCAGCGATGCGGGTGTGCCCTGCGCCATCAGCGCCAGCACATGGCCGAGCGCGAGCCAGGCCGGCAGCAGCTCCTTGCGCAGGCCGGTGACGCGGCGCAGGCCCTCCAGCGCGGTGCTGTAGTGCCGGGTCGCCTCGGCCCAGCGGCCGGCCGCCATCGACCGCAGGCCGGCATGGGCCTCGAGCAGCGCCGGCATCAGGTCCGTGGCTGGATCGACCGGCTCGACCGGGGGCAGCGGCGGGTCGTCGGGCAGCTGCGCCAGCAGCCGCCATTCCTCGATGGCCATCGGCAGCGAGTGGCCCGACAGCAGCGCCATCAGGGCCGGATCGCGGCCGGCCTCGCTCAGCAGCGTGTCGACCAGCTCGCGCATCGGCAGCCCGTCCGGACAGCTCCAGCGGCGCAGGCGCAGCTCCAGGCAGGACTGCAGCGCCTCCATGCGCATCAGCGGATGCAGCCGCATCAGCAGCGTGGTGTCCAGGCGGTCGAACAGCGCACGCTCGAGCACGGCCTGCCATTCCAGCCCCCAGCCGCAGCGCAGCCGCAGCGGCTCGAGCTGCTCAGGCGGGGCGCCGCAGAACAGCGTCAGCCGCACTGCGGCGCAGGCCGCATCCATGTTGACGAAGGGCACGATGCGCACCCGGCCACCGAAGGGCAGGGACACCTCGCCCAGGCCGTCGACCTCGGCCAGTGCCTGGGCCAGCCGCTCGGGCGTGTCGCGCGCCAGCCCGCTCAGCCAGGCGGCGGTGTGCAGCTCGGGCGGCACCGCCCAGTAGCCGCTGCGGCTCGGGTGAGCGGCCAGCCGGCCCTGTGCGGCCAGCTCGTCGACCGCGCGGCGCACCGCGTCGCCGGTGGGGGGGCGGCCCTTGTCGGTGAGCCAGCTGGCGGCCTGCAGGAACTTGTGGATGACGGCGCGCTGCCGGTGGCCGGTCAGCACGGCCAGCGCCTGCAGCACATCGCGCTGCAGCGGCGTCAGATCCTCGGGAAGCGCAACGGGGGTGGGGGGCACGGCATTCATCGGGGCCCGATTGTGCCGCTGTGGTGGCGACGGTCGCGCCGGGGGCTTCAGGTGCCGCGCTGGATCAGCTCGATCTTGTAGCCGTCCGGATCGGTGATGAAGGCGATCACGGTGCTGCCGCCCTGGACCGGACCGGCCTCGCGGGTGACCGCACCGCCCAGCGCCTGCGCGCGCTCGCGCACCGCCGCGCAGGTGGCGGCGGCATCTTCCACGCCGACGGCGATGTGGCCGTAGGCGCTGCCCAGCTCGTAGCGGTCGACGCCGTGGTTGTAGGTCAGCTCCAGCTCGGCATGCTCGGGGTTGCTGCCGTAGCCGAGAAAGGCCAGGTCGTATTTCTGCTCCGGCCGGTGCGTGGTGCGCAGCAGCGTCATGCCCATCACCTGGGTGTAGAAGTCGATCGAGCGCTGCAGGTCGCCGACGCGCAGCATGGTGTGGAGGATTCTCATCGTGAAAGACCCGGGTTCATGAGGGAGGCAGCCGGCGCAGGGCCTGGCGGGCCTGTCGCAGCAGCGGACGCAGGGCGCCACGCTGGCCGTGCCGAGCGTAGCGCCATTGCCCCAGGTCCTGCAGCCGTGTGGCCAAGGGCTCGCCGGCGGCGCCCCAGCGCTGGCGCACCTGCTGCGCCAGGGTGTCGGGGCCGTGATGCTCGGCCACCGGCAGGCCGCGCCGGCGCAGGCCCTCGCGCAGCTGCGCCTGGCCCTGGCGCCACAGCCGGTCCGGATCGCGCCGGCGCAGCGGGCCGATCAGCATCAGCGCGCCGACCAGCGCGAAGCCGCCGATCAGTCCGGCCAGCAGCCGCGCCAGCGTGGTGGCGTCGGGCATCTGCCAGCCCAGCGAGCGCGCCAGATCGCGCTGGCCCTGGCTGCCGTAGCCCAGCACCCACTGGTTCCAGCGGTGGTCGGCCGCGCTCCACAGCGCGCGCATGCGCTCGAGCAGCAGCGGATCGAGCGCGGCGAAGGTGTCGGCGATCGCGCCGCCACCGCCGCCGGCGCGTGCCGGCTGCAGGATGCGCTCGGGCGCCACCGCCGCGGTCGGATCGATGCGCACCCAGCCGCGGCGCGGGTCGTGGTATTCGGCCCAGGCATGCGCATCGCTCTGGCGCACCTCCAGCATGCCGTTGACCGGATTGATCCGGCCGCCCTGGTAGCCGGTGATCAGCCGTGCCGGCACGCCGACAGCCCGCATCGCGATGACGAAGGCGCTGGCGTAGTGCTCGCAGAAGCCGCTGCGCCGGTCGAGCCAGAACTCGTCGACTGGCTCGGGGCCGCTTTCGCCCGGGGCGAGCGTGTAGACATAGGGCTGGCGGCGGATGTGGTCGAGCAGCTGCTGCGCGGCGCGGGCCGGCTCGTGGCGGGCCCGGCCGTCCGCATCGAGCTGCGCCTGTGCCCAGGCCCGGGTGCGCGGATGGCGGCCGTCCGGCAGCGCCAGATCCTGGCGCAGCGCGGGGGGCGGTTCGGCGGGCCCGGGCGTGCCGGCGCCTGTACCTGTGCCCGCACCGGCCGGTGTGCGGTGCAGCGGCATGTCGAGCACCGCCTGCGCCTGGACCTGCAGCCGCCCGGCCAGCGGTCGGTCGGCCATCCAGGCGCCGTCGCGGTGGCGCAGCCAGCGGGGATGGCCTTCGGCAGGCAAAGGCGCGAAGCGCGCCCGCTCCAGCAGCGGCAGGGTGCTGATGTTCAGCGGCTCCACCGTCATGCGGTAGCGCAGCAGCGGTGCACCTGGCGCCGGGGCCGGCGCCGGCTCGCCGGTCAGGCCCGGCCGCATGCGCCAGCCGCTGCCGTCGGGGTCGGCCAGCACCGGGCCGCGAAAATAGCGCAGCTCCGGCGGCGGCGGCTCGCCGTCGAACTGCACCCGCAGCGCCGGGCTGTCGTCCTGCGCCAGCTCGGCCACCTGGCCGAGCTGCAGCCGGTCGGACAGGCCGGTGCGGCCGGTGCCGTCCGCAGGCAGGCTCCACAGCGGCGCGACCCGCGGGAAGAGCAGGAAGAGCAGCACGATCAGCGGCAGCCCGGTCAGCAGCAGCCGCGCGGCCAGGCCGAGCGCGAGCGTCAGCGGCGGGCGGTCCTCGGGCATGTGCGCCAGCACCAGGGCGGCCAGCAGGGTCCAGACCGAGATGCCCATCGCCAGCGCGGTCAGCAGCGACTGCGAGTGCAGGAAGCTCGCCAGCACCAGGAAGAAGCCGAGAAAGAACACGACGGTGGCATCGCGCCGGGCGCGCAGCTCCAGCGTCTTCAGCGCCGCCAGCACCACCAGCAGCGTCAGTCCGGCCGACTTGCCCAGCAGCGTCTGATGGCTCAGCATCGTGCCCAGCGAGGCACCCACCAGCGCCAGCAGCAGCAGCCAGCGCGAGGGCAGCGCCGCGCCACGCCAGGCCAGCCGCGCCCGCCAGGCCAGCGCCGCATAGGCCAGGGCCGAGCACCAGGCCGGCACCTGGGTGATCTGCGGCAGCAGGGTCCAGGCCAGCACCGCGAGCAGGAACAGGGTGTCGCGGGTCTCGCGCGGGCGGCTGTCGATCGCGACGGCCAGGGCGGGCGGCAGCAGGTTCATCGCCCCGTTCCCGGCCAGAGCGCCAGCGCGTCGAGCGCGGCGCGCCGCTGTGCCGCGCCGCTGCCCGCGCCGATGTGCAGCGCGCCGAGCACCAGCTCCCAGCGGCGCTGCTGCAGCTCGGCCTCCAGCACCCAGGCGCAGAGCCGGCGCAGCCGGGCTTCGTCGTCGAGGCCGGCCAGCTGCGCCGCCTCCAGCCGCAGCTCGCGGCCCGGCTCGGGCCGCGGCGGCGGGTCGCGCACCAGCAGCGTGCCGCCGCCGGCCAGGCTGCGCGCCGACTGCTTCCACAGCACCTGCGAGGGCCGGTCGCCGCGTCGCCAGGCGCGCATGCCGCTCTCGCCGTCCTCCGCGCCGGGCCGGGCCAGACGGCGCGGACCGGGATCGCCGTGATCGAGCGGCTCGGGCAGCGGCGGCGCGTCCGGCTCGGGCGCTGGCCAGACCAGCGGCTCGCGCGCGATGCGCCACACCGCCCAGGCGCGGAACAGGCCCAGCGGAAAGCGGCTTTCGATCTCCAGCGGCGGCAGTGTCTGCGCGCCGCGCCGCGGGGTCGGGCGTTCGAGCCGCACGGTGACCGAGCCACCCTCGGGCACACCGGTGCTGCGCGGGGCTGCTGCGTCGGTGCCGGTTTCGGTGCCGGCCGGCTCGCGCCAGCGCAGCAGGATGCCGTGGCGGCCGAAGCGCCATGGCCGGCGGGCGGGATGGCGGTCGTCCAGGCGGATCTGCAGCTCCAGGCGCTCGCCGGCGAAGACCGGCTCGGCGCTCACCAGCTCCAGCTCCAGCCCGCGCAGCGCCGCATGGGTGGCATGCAGCGCGACCAGCCCGGCGCTGGCCAGCGAGAAGGTCAGCAGATGGCCGAGATTGAGCTGGTAGTTGATCGAGGCCAGCAGCAGCGCCAGCAGCAGCAGCGCGAACAGCCAGCCCGAGGCGGTCGGCAGGATGTAGAGATTGCGCTGGGTGAGCGCCAGCCGGTCGGTGCGTGGCTGGCGGGCCTCGCGCCAGTCGTGCACCCGTCGCTGGAGCGTCGCGCCGATGCGGCCAGGGCGCATGTCAGACCAGCCCGACCGCCTCGATCATCGCCTGCACCTGCGCGGCACGGCTGCGCCCGGCGCCGGGCCGGGGCTGCAGCCGGTGCGCCAGCACCGGCACCGCCAGCGCCTGCAGGTCTTCCGGGATCACATGGTCGCGCCCGGCCAGCAGCGCGCGTGCACGCGCCGCGCGCAGCAGCCCCAGCGCCGCGCGCGGCGACAGGCCCTGCACGAACCAGCGCCCGTCGCGGGTCGCGGCGATCAGCGCCTGCAGGTAGTCGAGCAAGGCCGGTGCCGCATGCACCTGCTGCACCGCCGCCTGCGCGGCCTGCAGCTCGGCCGCACCCATCACCGCCGCGAGCTCGCGCACCGCGGCGCGGCGGTCGTGGCCCTCGAGCAGCGCACGCTCCGAGGCCGGATCGGGATAGCCCAGCGTCAGGCACATCAGGAAGCGGTCGAGCTGGCTCTCCGGCAGCGCATGGGTGCCGATCTGCTCGGCCGGATTCTGGGTGGCGATGACGAAGAAGGGCGCGGGCAGGCGCAGCGTCTCGCCGTCGACGCTGACCTGATGCTCCTCCATCGCCTCCAGCAGCGCGCTCTGGGTGCGCGGCCCGGCCCGGTTGATCTCGTCGGCCAGCAGCACCTGGGTGAAGACCGGGCCTTGATGGAAGACAAAGCTCTCGCGGTTTCGCTCGTAGACACTGACACCGATCAGGTCGCTGGGCGTGAGGTCGGCGGTGAACTGCACCCGGGCGAAGCGCAGTCCGAGCGCGGCGGCCAGGGCGTGCGCCAGCGTGGTCTTGCCGACACCGGGCACGTCCTCGATCAGCAGGTGGCCCCCGGCGAGAAGACAGGCGACACTGTCGAGGATCTGGACCGGCTTGCCGACCACCACCGATCCGATCTGTCCGAGCAGGCGCTCGAGCAGCCGGGACAGGACGGCCGGCTGTGTCAGCTGCATGTGATGTGGGCTTGTCATCATCAACACCATACCTGAAGCAAGAGGGACAACGCAGTGCGGACAGCCGTCGCACTGACGCGAACACAGACCATGAGCACCGCCTTCTACACGCATACCGACTGCCGCGGCCATGACATGGGCCCGGGACACCCCGAATGCCCGCAGCGCCTCGACGCGATCGAGGACCATCTGCTGGCCACCGGCCTGGACATCGCGCTGCACCGCCCCGACGAGGTGCCGCTGGCGCGCCACGAAGACCTGATGCTGGCGCACAGCGAGCGCTATCTGGTCGAGCTCGACGAGTTCCTGCGCCAGGCGGCCGAGACCGGCGAGCACCGCGCGCTCGATCCCGACACCAGCGTCTGCCCGGCCACCCGCCAGGCGATGCTGCGTTCGGTGGGTGCGGCGATCGCCGCCACCGACGCGGTCATCGACGGCACCTATGCCAACGCCTTCTGCGCGATCCGCCCGCCCGGCCACCATGCGACCCGCTCGGAGGCGATGGGCTTCTGCTTCTACAACAACATCGCGATCGCGGCGCGCCATGCGCTGGACATGCGCGGTCTGGAGCGGGTGGCGATCATCGACTTCGATGTGCACCACGGCAACGGCACCGAGGACATCGTCGCCGGCGACGATCGCATCCTGATGGCGAGCTTCTTCCAGGACCAGATCTACCCCTACAGCGGCGGCGTGCCGATGGGCGACAACATGGTCAACGTGCCGGTGCCGGCCTACACCCGCGGCATGGAGGTGCGCGAGCTGATCGACCTGCACTGGATGCCGCGGCTGGAGGCCTTCCGGCCGCAGATGATCTTCATCTCCGCCGGCTTCGACGCCCATCGCGAGGACGATCTGGGCCAGCTCGGCCTGGTCGAGGCCGACTACGCCTGGATCACCCAGCGCCTGGTCGACCTGGCCGAACGCCATGCCAAGGGGCGCATCGTCTCCTGCCTGGAAGGCGGCTATGTGCTGAGTTCGCTGGCGCGCAGCGTCGCGGCGCATCTGCGGGTGCTGGCCGGAGTCTGAGCGGCCCGGGCCGGCTTCAGTCGTCCCGGAACTCCACCTCGATCCGCAGCCGGCTGCGCACCGCACGGCCGCCAAGCTTGCCCGGCTCGAACAGGCTGGCCAGGAAGGCCTGGCGGGCGCTGTCCTCCAGCACCGGCGGCAGCGCGCCGCCGCCTGGCGCGTGCGGATCCGGTTCCAGCCGCACCCGGCTGACCCGGCCGTCGTGCTCGATGAACAGCGTCAGCGCGGCGCGGAAATGTCCCGGCGGGGCGAGATCCGGGTAGGGCAGATCGATCGCTGCGACCGCCTGTGCGCGCCGGTCGAGCTGATCGGGCGCGAGGTAGGTGCTGTCGTCGTCCGGTTCGGTCGCGCCGGGCGACGGCATGGGCTCGACCGCCGCCTGAGGCTGGCCGGCCCCGGGCGGGGGCAGCGGCTGCGGTACCGGATCAGGAAGCGGATCAGGAGCCGCCTCAGGAGCCGCATCAGGTGCTGGCTCCGGCATCGAAGGCGGCCTGTCGCGTGCAGTGCGCTCGGATCGGGCCGGCGTCGTGGCGGGTGCCGGTGTCGGGGCGGTCGGTGCGGCCGAGAGACGCACGCTCAGCCCGCCAGCCGTCCGGGCCGTCGCAGCAGCGCCTGACGTCGCCGGCTCGCCGCCACGCGCGAGCGCGGCCGCCAGCAGCGCCGCATGCAGCAGCAGCGAGACCGGCAGCCAGGTGCCGGCCCGGCTCAGTTCAGCTCCCGCCATGCGGTGCGGCGCACCCGGTTGGACTTGGTGGTGACACCGGCGCTGGAGGCGGCCAGCGACAGGCTCTGGTCGCGCGCAGTGGCCACCACGCTGATGTTGCCCTTGCTGTCGACGGTTCGCCCGATGCCCACCAGCAGCGAGGAATAGCTGGTTGCCGCCAGCACCGAGCCCTTGCCGATGTCGAACTGGTAGAGCCAGGCGCTGCCGCCGCTGCTGCACGGGTCGCTGTTCGGGATCGACGAGGCATAGGCCAGCACGCCCGAGCCCAGCGGCACGCCGTCGAGCACCACCCGCTCGCCGCTGCTCAGGCTCAGGTCGACGTACCAGCCGTTCTGCAGCGACCAGTCGACCGGATTGACCGGATCGACCCGGCGGGTGCTGGCGCTGGTGACCAGCGTCTGCTGCACCAGGTTCGCGTCCCTGTGGCGCAGCGCGACCTGGGTGTCGCCGCTGCCGCCGATGCCGGTGTCCTGCAGCATGTCCTTGATGGCGTAGATGCTCTGCACGCCGGTGCTGGCGAGATCGCCGATGTTGGTCAGGCGGCCGGTGCCGAAGCTGATGATCGCGGTGGCCACGCCGTTGGTGGTGATCTCGGTCAGCAGCGGCATGCCGACGATCGGCTGGGGCGTGCCATTGGCGTCGAGCGCGCGGCCCAGCCGCACCGCCTCGGTGCCCGAGGGTGCGACCCGGTCGTCCGCATCGAAGCGCCACAGGCTGCCCTGCATGTCGCCGGCGTAGTAGCGCAGCGCGGTGTTGTCGGTCTCGCTGGCGACCCAGGCATTCAGGCGGCCGAGATTGTTCGGCGCGGTGGCGTTGCCGGCCGGGGTGGCCACCGTCTGCAGCAGCCGGCCGTCGACCGCATCGAGCACGAAGAGGCGCCCGATGCCGTCGCCGACATTGTTGAGACCGGAGGTGAAGGCCACCACCCAGCGTCCGGCCGCGTTCTTGGTGATGACCGGATTGCCGAAGGTCAGGCCGAGATTGCCGTCGGTGAACTCCCACAGCAGCTGCGGCTGCAGCGGCGAGGTGATGTCCAGCGCGTAGTAGTAGCGCCCGCCCGCGCCCATGCCGCCGACCAGGATCGTGCGCCACTGCTTCGTGGTGCTGTCGTACACATCGCCGATCACCGGGGTGGCGTCGAGCAGGTTGCGGTGGTTGGCCTCGTAGGTGGTGTCGGCCAGGCGCCACATCGACGCGCCGTTGATCACGCCGCGCGGCACGAAGGCCCAGGCCTCCTCGCCGCCGGTGCTGTCGGTGGTGCTCTCGCCGACGCGGAAGGCATGCAGCATGCCGTCGTTGGCCGCGGCATAGATCATCTTCAGCCGGCTGGCCTGCGCGGTGGCGAAGGCGCTGTAGCCGGCGTCCGCGTACTTGAACGGCGCCTTGGCCAGATAGACCGGCGAGCTGTTGACGAAGTCGCCCAGCAGCGAGCTGCGGGTGCGGAAGACCTGGTTCTCGGTGATCTTCTGGCTCATGTAGAGCGAGGTGTCTCCGCGCAGGTAGCTGACCAGGTTGGGGCCGTTGACCTTGGCCTTGGCCGCATCGCTGAGCATCGCGCACTGCGACAGGCTGCTCTTGGTCGCGGTGCAGGCGATGTCGAAGGAGCCTTGCAGGTTGGCGGCCTGCAGATTGGCGTAGGTGAAGTCCGCCAGCGTGCCGTCGGGCTTGCCGAACAGGATGCGGCGCGGCTCGGCGCGTGCATCGAGCTTCCTGCGTGCGCTCCAGATCTCCTTGCCCTCGGCGGTGTCGGGCGCGATCAGCGCGCCGGTCAGCGGGTCGCTGGCGAAGCGGAAGGCGCGGATGTCGCCATACCAGCTCGGCGAGCTGCTGAAGCTGGGCAGGAAGATCCAGTCGTCGCCGGTCACCGGGGTCAGCGTGCTGGTGCCTGCGCCCGCGCCCGAGCCGCTGTCCTTGCTGATCTCGCTGATCATGGTGCTGATCGCGTCGGCCAGCGAGTCGGGATTGCTGGCCGAGAAGTACTGGCCGCGGCCGTTGACCGCCGCATGCCACAGGTCGTCGATGTGGGTGGCGTCGCCGTAGGCGCTGCTGTCCTTGGTGCCGGTGGGCACCGGCCACTGCTTGCGCCCGGCGACGATGTCGGCATAGTCGCCGCTGGTCTGCGTCAGGTAGTTGCGGTCGTAGGTCAGCGTGCCGCGCACGCCCAGGCCGACGGTGAAGGTGGTCAGGTGCTGGTGGGTGGCGCTGTCGCGCTCGGTGGCCGGCACGTCGTTCTTCAGGTCCGGGCGCAGGTCCTGGCTCCAGAAGTGGTAGGCGACATCGGCCAGCGAATTGCTGTCGCCGCCGCCATCGCTGCCGGTGCTGTCGCGGTAGGGGCGCGCAAGCGTGCCGTCCTGCTGGCCGACCAGGCCGCTGTTGTCGAACTTGAACGGGCGGTAGTTGCCGGTCTCGTAGCCGGGCTCACCGACTTTTCCTTCGTTCCAGTAGCCGTCGGTCGACAGCAGCGCGTAGTTGCGCTGGCAGGAGTGCTGCACCGGGTCGGTGTTCTGGCCCGGATAGGTCTTGCCGAAGTAGCGGCCGACCTTGGACAGCGCCCCGCGCAGCGGGGTGTAGCCGTCGACCGTCTCGGCGCTGTAGAGCAGTCGGTAGAAGTCGCTGCGCTGCAGGCCGCTGCCCACGCCGCTGCGGTCGACGAAGTCGGCGACATTCAGGAAGCTGCTGCTGGTGACGGTGTCATCGCTCAGCAGCGTGATGCCGACACGGTAGTTCTCGCCGATGCTGCGGAAGGAGCGGCCCACCGCGCTGCGCATCGTCAGCTTGCGGCTGCGGTAGTAGGTGTACCAGTTGGCGTACTTCTGGCGCAGCGCCACCGCGGCGGCGCTGGTGTCGGCGGTGTTCAGCGTGACTTTCCGGAAGCGCCCGGAAGCTTCTGCTGCTGCCCTTGTCTGCATGCACTCCCTGTAAAAGGTCGTGTCTGCAGCAACTTCCCCCCAGCTCTTGTACGTCCATGACATCGCCGCTGGCGAGCCGGTGTAGGGCACGTAAACGTAATAGAATCTGTTGTTCAGATCGGTCGTCGCTGAGCCAGTGCGAAAGCCATCGGCCGGCGCTACGGTGAAGCTTGCGTTGGGGTACTGTGCGCCTGCGGCGTTGACTGGCGGAGCGTACTCGAGCGAGGGATCGAAGGCCACGCCATTGCACTGCGCTGACCAATAGCCCACTTTGAATTCATCCTGTGGCGAACCTCTGTCGTCCACGTCGTCCGGCATGAACTCGAAACCCATCGAGCCGGAGTCGTCGAGAATGAACATGATGTTCGGCTTGACCTGGGTGCCGGCGGCGTTCAGCGGCCCCTGGGCGACGTCGATCACCTGGGCCGGGGCCAGCGGTGCGGCCAGTGCCAGGGCCGCGGCCAGCGCGGTGGCGGTCAGGGCGGCGGGCGAAGAGGCGAGGGGGCGGGTCATGGCGGCGGCTCCGTGGCGGCGTCGGGTCAGAAATGCACCAGCGTCTCGGTGAAGCTGACGGTGTCGCGCACGCCCTCGGTGCGCACGATGATGCGGTAGTACTCGGTCACGGTGCTGCTGCCCAGGCGGGTGCTGCTGGAGCTGGTGAGCTGGTTGCGCTCGCCCGAGACGGTGCTGCTGGCATTGGGCGGGCGCGGGCAGCGCACCTTGCCGTCGGTGCTGCTGCCGGCGGCCGAGCACAGCCGCACGATCAGGTAGCGCGAGCTCAGCCCGGCGGTCTCGTCGGTGATGGCTTCCTTCAGTGGCTTGACGCAGGCCTTGGGCGTCCGTCCGGGCTGGGAGCTGCAGTTGTCGAACTTCCAGTCGACGGCCACCCGCTCGGCATCGGTGCGGGTCGAGGCCGGGTCGAGATCGGCGATCGAGGCGGCGACATAGCCCGCGTCGACCAGGCTGGCATCCAGCCCGGTGGTGTCGGTCTTGATCTGCTGCTGCATCCAGCGGATGGCGGTCTGGGTGGCGCGGTCGGCCGCCAGCAGGGTGTCCTGCTTGAAGCCGAGATTGCCCAGGATGTTCAGTCCGGTGTCGACCGAGCGCACCAGCGCGACGGCCGCCAGCGACAGCGCCACCACGGTGATCATCGCGAACACCAGCGAGGCGCCGCGGGCGGCACGGCGGCGGGGTCGGCCGGAGGCAGGGCGTTTCATCGTCATCGCATGTCCTTGCGCTGCGCGGCGCTCACGAGGCGGCCTGCCACAGCATGTTGCGCAGCGGCACCACCGTCTCGTAGACCTTGTAGCGGTAGTTGCGCCACGGGTCGCCGACGACCCGGTCGACGCGCAGGTCCTCGGCGGTGCTGCCGTCCGGATGCCAGACCGGCAGGTCGGGCGTGACCACCTTGTCGCCGCTGCGGTCGGGCCGGCGCTCGTCCTGCACGCTGCGGGTGACCACCGCGACCCGCAGCGCGATGATCTGGCGCCAGCCGGCGGCGGTGGTCGGCGCGGTGGCGCTCCACTGGTCGACGATGCGGTCGTTGCCGCTGCTGTCGATGCCGTAGACCGCCTGCAGCTGCACCACCTGGGGATGCAGGTCCTCGACGCTGTCCCGGGCGGTGCTGCTGCTGAAGGAGATCTGGCGCAGGTTCAGCGGCACCTGCGGGCGGCCGGCGCTGTCGCAGTCGTCGCCCAGGCCGCTGATGCAGTAGGTGCGCCGGGTCAGCGTGCCCAGGTTCAGCAGCAGGCTGCCGGTGGGATAGGCCACGCTGACGCCGGTGGTGCCCGGGAAGACCGGGGTGCTGCCGGCATCCGGGTTCCACGGGCCGCTGCTGTCGGCGGCATGGGCCAGCGAGGTGCTCTCCGCATCCGGAGTGGCGGTCAGATTGAAGATGCTGCACCAGCTGGTCTCGTCGCTGGCCAGCGGCCTGGGATCGGGCACCGTCGTCGGCACCGCCAGCATCAGGTGGCCCTGGCGCAGCCCCAGGCCGCTGCCGGTGCCGATGCCGAAGGCCTGGCCGTCGCGCGGATGGTCGCTGACCACCCGCACCGGCACCGCGAAGTCGGCCGGCCGGCTCAGCAGCACCGCGATGCGGTCGGGCGCGCCGTCGCTGCCGTCGGTGATGACGGCCGGCGCCAGCACGAAGCGCAGCAGCTGGCCGGCGGCCATGCTGCTGTGGCGGGCGCGCACCGGGCAGCCGACCGCGCCGCCCTCGGCCAGGCCGTAGCCGCTGTCCTGCAGGTCGCGCTGGATGGCCATCAGCGACAGCGCGCCGCTGACCTGCGCATCCGAGCCGGAGGTGATGGTGCGCTTGCGGCCCTCGTACAGGATCGCGACCTGGCTGATCACCAGCACCGCGAGCAGGCCGATGACCATGCCGACCATCAGCTCGATCAGCGTCATGCCGCGCTGCCGCGCCTGCAGGCGGGCGATCGGAACAGGAAGGGTGGGTGTCATGGCGTCCGGGTTCACGAGGTCGGGTTGGCGCTGATGACGGTGGTGGTCGAGAACTCGTGCGCCGCGCTCTCGCCCGGCGGCTGCCAGCGCACCCGCACGGTGACCTCGCTGACCGAGTAGGGCGCCACCCGGGGCGCGTCGTCGAGCGCGGTGTCGATGCGGTCGACCACCGACACGGTGGCGGTGCCGGCCGGCAGGGTTTCTTCGACCCGGCTCAGCCAGGCCTTGCAGGCGCTGCTGGCCTGGCAGTCGCTGAAGTCCTTCAGCATCGCGCGGTTGCTCCACATCCGGCCGATCAGGTCGGTGGCGAGGTAGGTGGCCTCGGCGCGGTACTTGGCGCCGGTGCTGGCGCGGGTCATGGCCGCCTGCAGGCCGACCAGGCCGAGCACCGCCAGCGAGAAGATCAGCAGCGCGATCAGCGCCTCGATCAGCGCGAAGCCGCGGGCGCAGCGGCCCGGGCGCGGGCGTGGCCGGTGGAGGCGGGCGGCGGGCAGGGCCATGGCGACAGTCTCGGATCGTGTCAGGTCGGGATGCAGGTGCGCGGATCGTCGCGCTCGGTGACGGCCGGGTCGCAGGTGCGCACGCTGCCGCCGGTGCCCAGCATCACCCGCAGCGTGTGGGTGGTGTCGCTGCCGGGATGGCGGACCACGATGCAGCGCATCGGCGCCGGGCTGGTCGCGGCGCGGCCGAAGCTGTTGAAGACCACCTGCGTCTCGCCGGTGGCGCTGGCGCAGCTGGCATCGTAGACGCCGACGATCACGTCGGGCGAGCCGTCGCCCTGGGCGTGGCGTGCCAGCAGCCTCGGCTTGTCGGCCGCGCTGGTGTCGCCGGTCAGCAGGGTGCCACCGCAGCCTCTGGTGGGATCTTCCAGGCTGATGATCCACGAGGCCGAGAGCGACGAGAGCGTGCAGTCGTTCGACAGGCTGGCCGGGCTGCTGCTTCCGCTCCACACCAGCGAGAAGGTCACGTCGCGGTTGCGCCGCACCGCCTCGGCGCGGGCCTTTTCCAGCCCGCCGGCGATCGACATCGCGGCATTGCGGACCTGCATGTTCATCATCCATTCGCGCACCAGCGGCAGGGCGCCCATCAGCAGCAGGCCGGCCACCGCCAGCGCGACCATCAGCTCGATCAGCGTGAAGCCGCGGTCGCGGCGTGTGCGTGGCGACCGCGCCAGTGCCAGCGGTGTCGGCTTCAGCATTCGCTGCCCCGCTTGAGCCAGCAGGCCTTGGTGACGCTGCCGCCCTTGAACAGCGTGGTGCGCTGGCTGCCGGCCTGGTCGGTCTCGTAGACATGGCCGACGGCATGGCCGGCGCTGCCGGTGGCGCGCAGCACATAGCTCTGGCCGTTGTCGCCCAGCGTGCAGCTGAAGCTGAACTTCAGGCTCGCGCCCTTGTCGGGCAGGTTGCCGGCCGAGGGCACCGCGCCGGTCTTGCTCGCGCAGGCGCCGCTGCCGTAGTTGCGGTTGTCCTGGTAGTACTGCTCCATCGCCACCCGGTCGTTCGACAGGAAGGTGAAGGCCTCCGGCAGCGTGCTGCGGCGCATGTAGTCGTTGTAGGAGGGCAGCGCCACCGAGGCCAGGATGCCGATGATGGCCACCACCACCATCACCTCGATCAGCGTGAAGCCCCGGCTCGGACGGAGGCTGCGGATGGAAACGGGGGTCGGGCGGAGCATGTCGGGTCGCGAGGCCTTCGATCGGCGATCGCGCAAAAATGAAAGGATGCGCGATGCTAGGCCGTGGCCGCGCCCCCGTCACCGGTGCGGCACGCCGCTGGTCGGCCCCGATCGGCCGTCCGTCGGCTGCCGGCCCGAGGCTCGGGGCCGCGAGACTGCACTCGGCAACTGCGGCGACAATACGGAATTCTTCGCAACCCCACAGACAGGCAACCGCACACCCATGGCCCAGTACGTATTCACGATGAACCGCGTCGGCAAGATCGTTCCGCCGAAGCGGCAGATCCTCAAGGGCGTCTCGCTGTCCTTCTTCCCCGGCGCGAAGATCGGCGTGCTGGGCCTGAACGGTTCGGGCAAGTCGACGCTGCTGAAGATCATGGCCGGCCTCGACAAGGACATCGAGGGCGAAGCCGTGCCGATGCCGGGCCTGAAGATCGGATACCTGCCGCAGGAGCCGCAGCTCGATCCGGGCCAGACGGTGCGCGAGGCGGTCGAGCAGGGCATCGGCGGCGTGATGGCGGCCAAGGCCCGCCTGGAGCAGGTCTACGCCGAGTACGCCGACGAGAACGCCGACTTCGACAAGCTCGCCGCCGAGCAGGCCGAGCTGGAGGCCATCATCGCGGCGGCCGGCAGCGAGAACACCGACCTGCAGCTGGAGATCGCCGCCGACGCGCTGCGCCTGCCAGCGTGGGATGCGCTGATCGGCCCGCTGTCGGGCGGCGAGAAGCGCCGCGTCGCGCTGTGCCGCCTGCTGCTGTCCAAGCCCGACATGCTGCTGCTGGACGAGCCGACCAACCACCTGGACGCCGAATCGGTCGAGTGGCTGGAGCATTTCCTGCAGCGCTTCTCCGGCACCGTGGTTGCCATCACCCACGATCGCTACTTCCTCGACAACGCCGCCGAGTGGATCCTGGAACTCGACCGCGGCCAGGGCTATCCGTACAAGGGCAACTACTCCGACTGGCTGGAAGGCAAGGAAAAGCGCCTGGAGCAGGAGCAGAAGACCGAGGACGCCCGCGCCAAGGCCATGAAGCAGGAACTGGAGTGGGTGCGCAAGAACGCCAAGGGCCGCCAGGCCAAGAGCAAGGCGCGTCTGGCCCGCTTCGAGGAGCTGAGCGACGTCGACTACCAGAAGCGCAACGAGACCAACGAGATCTTCATCCCGGTGGCCGAGCGCCTGGGCAACGAGGTCATCGAGTTCAAGAACGTCTCCAAGAGCTTCGGGGACCGCGTCCTGATCGAGAACCTGTCGTTCAAGGTGCCGGCCGGCGCCATCGTCGGCATCATCGGCCCGAACGGTGCCGGCAAGTCGACGCTGTTCCGCCTGATCCAGGGCGTCGAGGCGCCGGACGCGGGCGAGGTCGCCATCGGCAAGACCGCCCGCCTGGCCTTCGTCGACCAGAGCCGCCAGAGCCTGGACGACAGCAAGACCGTCTGGGAAGACGTCTCGGGCGGTCTGGACAACATCGTGGTGGGCAAGTTCGTCATGCCCAGCCGCGCCTACATCGGCCGCTTCAACTTCAAGGGCAACGACCAGCAGAAGCTGGTGGGCAGCCTCTCGGGCGGTGAGCGCGGCCGCCTGCATCTGGCCAAGACCCTGGCCCAGGGCGGCAACGTGCTGATGCTGGACGAACCGTCGAACGACCTCGACGTCGAGACCCTGCGTGCGCTGGAGGAAGCCCTGCTGGAGTTCGCCGGCAGCGCGATGATCATCTCGCACGACCGCTGGTTCCTCGACCGCATCTGCACCCACATCCTGGCGGCGGAGGGCGACTCGCAGTGGTTCTTCTTCGACGGCAACTACCAGGAGTACGAGGCCGACAAGAAGCGCCGTCTGGGCGAAGAGGGCGCCCGCCCGAAGCGCTTCCGCTACAAGGCCCTGAAGTGATGACGTGAGCCGGGACCGGGAGCTTCAGGCTTCCGGCCTCGGTGTTACATTGAATTCGAACCGATCGCGAACCGATCCCGGAGACCGCCCATGACCATGAAACAGATCACCGCCATCATCAAGCCGTTCAAGCTCGAGGAGGTCCGCGAGGCCCTCGCCGAGGTCGGCGTCACCGGCCTGACCGTCACCGAGGTCAAGGGCTTCGGCCGCCAGAAGGGCCACACCGAGCTCTACCGCGGCGCCGAGTACGTCGTCGACTTCCTGCCCAAGGTCAAGGTCGAGATCGTCGTGAAGGGCGCCGATGTCGATCGCTGCCTCGAGGCCATCGTCAAGGCCGCGCACACCGGCAAGATCGGCGACGGCAAGATCTTCGTGACGCCGGTCGAGCAGGTCATCCGCATCCGCACCGGCGAGACCGACGAGAACGCGGTCTGATCTTCAGCCGCCCGTCAGGCGGCTCCACAGCGCGGCGGCCCAGATGCCGCCGCACAGTGCCAGCGCCAGGAAGACCGCGGCGCTGCCGTAGTCCTTGGCGCGCTTGGCCAGTTCGTGAAGATCGAAGGAGATGCGATCGACGGTCGCCTCGACGGCCGAGTTCAGCAGCTCGACGACCATCACCATCACCACGCTGCCGGCCAGCAGCGCCACCTCCACCCAGGTTCGGCCCAGCCAGAAGGCCAGCGGCAGCATCAGTGCGGCCAGCCAGAACTCCTGGCGGAAGGCGCTCTCGTGCCGGTAGGCGCCGATCAGGCCCTGCAGCGAGTAGCCGGCGGCATGGCGGATGCGGTCCAGGCCGGTGCGGCCCTTGTGCGGATTGTCCATCGGGAGTCTGTCCTGCGTTCGGGTGCTCTGGGGGCTTCAGGCGCGCCGACGCGGTGCCAGGCGCCAGGTGATCAGCCGGGTCCGGCACAGCCGGTCATGCAGGAACTGCCGGTCCGGCAGCAGCAGCGCCAGCAGCGCATAGCCGAGCATGCCGATCAGCAGTGCCGCCCCGAGCAGGCTCTTGTTGCTCTGCAGCCCCAGCTGCTGCACGGCCAGCAGCGCAGGCACGAACCACAGCCAGCTCAGCAGATAGCGCGCGATCGCCTGCGGCCAGCCCGGCGAGCGTCCATCCAGCCGGATAAGCCGCACATGCCAGGTCTTCAGCGCCAGCGTCTGGCCGCCACGGGTCCAGCACCAGCAGAAATACAGGCCCAGCAGCAGGAACAGGAAGACCTGGAAGCCGATGCGGCCGTTCAGCGCATGGCGCTGGTCGGTGACGATCGCGAACAGCAGGCTGCCGATCATCAGCACGCCGAACAGCAGCACGCCCTCGTAGAGCATTGCCGCGAGACGGCGTCGCAGCGGCGGGGTCGGCTGGACGGCCGGGTCGGCATCGTCCGGGGTATAGGGCAGGGCGGGCTTGGCGGCCATCGGTCAGGGGTGGCGGTCTTCTCGGGGCCGCCATGTTAACCGCCTGGCATCGGCCGCCTGTGCGGCTGCCGTGCCGAGGCGACAGGCTTCAGGGGCTGTTCTCGCTCGCTGCCGCCGGGCTGGAGGCGGCGATGACTGCCATCGGCGCGGAAGCCGTCGCTGCTGTCGGCTGCGCCGTGGTGGCTGGTGCCGGTGCGGGCGCGGGCAGGCTGATGACCGGCGTGGCCGCCCCCGCCGCCGCTGCGCCCTGCGGACCGCGCGAGGGCAGCAGCGTGGTGCGGTCGACGAAGCCGGGCGTGGCGGCGATCTTGGGCAGACCGACCGGCTGGTGGCGGGGCGGCGTCGGTGCAGCCTTGCTGATCGGCCGCGTGCTGGCGCCCGGCCCGGCCTGGACTGTGCCGGGCGCGACCGGCTGTGGCGTGCTGCGCACCGGCGTCGCGACGATGTTGCTCTTGACCTGCGGTGCCTGGGCGGCCGCAGGCGCCTTGCGCACTGCAGCAGGCACCGTGCCGGCGGGCGCGGGCGTGCTGGCCGCCTGGGTGCCGATGCTGCGCCGCTGCTCCTCGGGCAGCTGCTGCCAGGCCTCCCAGCGGGCCTGGCGCTCGGTGGCCGGCACCTGGCGCACCTCGCCGAAATGCAGCCGCGCGGCATTGCGCTGCGCCGGCGTCATCTTTGCCCATTCGGCCATGCGCGAGCGCAGCCGCTCCTGCTGCTCGGCGGGCAGTTTCGGATAGATCGCGGCGATGTCGCGCCACTTCTGTCGACGCAGCGGCTCGATGTCGACCCACTGGTCGCGCAGCGGCATCAGGATTTTCTGTTCTGACGGCGTGAGCTGCTGCCAGCCCGCGCTTCCCCCGAGCGCAGAGCCGAGCGTCGCCTGTGCGACCGCTGGACGGGCCAGCGGAGGCAGGGCGCTCGCCAGTGCCAGTGCCAGCACGCAGGCGGCACCGGAAAGGGGCAGTGCGCGGCGGGGCAGGTTCATGGCTGGCGGGCGGTGTCCTGAGCGGCCGGCAGATCTTCCGTCGCCTGCGTCGGCGGCAACGGCTCCTGGATCTCCGCCTCGGTCGCGGGCAGGGCGATCTCGATCGGGCGCTTGAGGAATTCGCTGAAGCCGGCGTCGGCGTAGGCCGAGGGCGGCAGATCGTCGCCCAGCAGCTCGGCATCGAGCTCGGCCATCGAGGCCATCGATTCCAGGTCGCGCCACTCGCCGATGCCGATCAGGCCCAGCAGCAGCACCAGCGCCGGCAGCAGCCAGCCCAGGCGGCTCCACAGCGAGCTGTCCTCGTCGGGCGGGCCTGACTGCAGCAGCGCAGCGGTGCCGCCGGCGCCGATGCTGACCGGCAGCACCGCGCTGGCCTCGGCCTGCTCGGTGCGGCGTGCCACGGCCGGGCGGCGGGCCTGGGCGATCGCCTGCTGGCGCGCCACGCGCAGCCGCTCGCCGATGTCATGCGGCGTCTGCTGCGCGCCGGCTTCCAGACGGGCGGTCAGTCGCAGTGCGAAGCGCGCTTCCAGGGCTTCGGCATTGGCCGGCCGCCCTGGGCGCGAGGAGGTGGGGGCGGTCTTCACAGTGAAATTCCCTTGGCTTGGAGTGCCTTGGCCAGTGCATGCACGGCACGCGAGCAGTGAGTCTTGACGCTGCCTTCGGAGCAGCCCATGGCGGCTGCCGTCTCGGCGACATCCATTTCCTCCCAGTAACGCATAAGGAAGGCTTCACGTTGACGCGCCGGCAGACGGGCGACCTCTTCCTCGATCAGAAGCAAGGTCTGTGCGCGTGCGGCGCCGGCATCGGCGCCTTCGGCGGCGTCGCCGTTGGGACTCTGGCTGCTCAGGTGCTCGAGCAGGTCGAAATCGTCATCGCCGCCGCCGGCGGACTCGAATTCCGAGAAGTTGCGCAGCACCGCGTTCCTGACCTTCTGGTGACGGAACCAGTCCATCGTCGCGTTGCCCAGGATGCGCTGGAACAACAGCGGCAGCTCGGCGGCGGGCCGGTCACCGTAGCGCTGCGCGAGCCGGATCATCGCGTCCTGCACGATGTCGAGCGCCGCGTCCTCGTCGCGCACCGCGTAGACGGTGCGCTTGAAGGCGCGCTTCTCGATGCCTTGCAGGAAGTCGGAGAGCTCTTGTTCGGTGGCCAAGGAGGGGGCCGGGCCCGTCGGGGCTGCGTCGGTCCGGAAAGTGGGGCGGCGCGGATTATGTCATCGCTGCCGGCCTGCCCTCGATCCGGGTGTGCACCATGGTGCGGTGCGCAATTCTTCGACATGTCGCCAGCTTGGTGCGATAATCCCGGATTCGCACCACGCGTGCCTGGTCTGAACCGGTCGCCCGACCCCGGGCGCCTGCGTCGATGACCGCGCAGGCGCCAATTCCGCCTCACGAGGGCGAGAGGAGGCGCACCGATCGATTTTCGTCAGAGAAAACCCGAAAGGTTCATCAACATGGACATGTCTGCCGCGGAACAGAAGCGTGCCGCATCGGCACAAGCCTCCCGCGATTCCTCTTCTTCCTCTGCTTCCCTGCCTGTGCTCAACGGCTCGGAAATCCTCGTGCGCAGCCTTCAGGCCGAAGGCGTCGAGTTCATCTGGGGCTATCCCGGCGGCTCGGTCCTGTACATCTACGACGCGCTGTACAAGCAGGAGTCGATCCAGCACGTCCTGGTCCGCCACGAACAGGCGGCGGTCCATGCGGCCGACGGCTATGCGCGTGCCACCGGCAATGTCGGCGTGGCCCTGGTCACCTCCGGCCCCGGCGTGACCAATGCGGTCACCGGCATCGCCACCGCCTACATGGACTCGATCCCGATGGTGGTGATCACCGGCCAGGTGCCGACCGCCGCGATCGGCCTCGATGCCTTCCAGGAATGCGACACCGTCGGCATCACCCGCCCGATCGTCAAGCACAACTTCCTGGTCAAGGACGTGCGCGACCTGGCCGTCACGCTGAAGAAGGCCTTCCACATCGCCCGCACCGGCCGACCGGGCCCGGTCGTCGTCGACATCCCGAAGGACGTGTCGCTGAACACCGCGCCCTTCGAGTATCCCGAGACGATCTCGATGCGCTCGTACAACCCGGTGCGCAAGGGCCACGGCGGCCAGATCCGCAAGGCGGTGTCGCTGCTGCTGCAGGCCAAGCGGCCCTACATCTACACCGGCGGCGGCGTGGTGCTGGGCAATGCCTCGGCCGAGCTGCGCGAGCTGGTCGACCTGCTGGGCTACCCGGTCACGAACACGCTGATGGGCCTGGGCGCGATGCCGGCCACCGATCCGCGCTTCCTGGGCATGCTGGGGATGCACGGCACCTATGAAGCCAACATGACGATGCAGAACTGCGACGTCCTGCTGGCGGTGGGCGCGCGCTTCGACGACCGCGTGATCGGCAACCCGAAGCATTTCGCCTCGGTCGAGCGCAAGATCATCCATGTCGACATCGATCCGTCGTCGATCTCCAAGCGCGTCAAGGTCGACATCCCGATCGTGGGCGATGTCAAGGACGTGCTGCAGGAGCTGATCGCGCAGATCCGCGAGGCCCAGCAGCGACCGGATGCCAACGCGCTCGGCGCCTGGTGGTCGCAGATCGCCGAATGGCGCAAGCGCGACTGCCTGAGCTACAAGCTGTCGGACGAGCTGATCAAGCCGCAGCATGTCGTCGAGACGCTGTGGAACCTGACGCGCGGCACCGACAGCTATGTGACCTCCGACGTCGGCCAGCACCAGATGTGGGCGGCGCAGTTCTACCGCTTCGACGAGCCGCGGCGCTGGATCAACTCCGGCGGCCTGGGCACGATGGGCGTGGGCCTGCCGTATGCGATGGGCATCAAGCTGGCCAAGCCGGACGCGGACGTGTTCTGCATCACCGGCGAGGGCTCGATCCAGATGAATATCCAGGAGCTCTCGACCTGCCAGCAGTACCGCACGCCGGTCAAGGTCATCGCGCTGAACAACCGCTACCTCGGTATGGTGCGGCAGTGGCAGGAGCTGATCTACGAAGGCCGCTACGCGCACAGCTACATGGATGCGCTGCCCGACTTCGTCAAGCTGGCCGAGTCCTATGGCCATGTCGGCATCAAGATCGAGCGCCCGTCCGAGGTCGAGCCGGCCCTGAAGGAGATCATCCGCCTGAAGGACCGCACCGTCTTCCTCGACGTGCGCACCGATCCGACCGAGAACGTCTGGCCGATGGTCCAGGCGGGCAAGGGCATCACCGAGATGCTGCTGGGTTCGGAAGACCTGTGACCGGTCCGCGACCCGGCCAGGCCCCGCGGGTGACCGCCGGCGGGGCAGGGTGCCGGGAAGCACCGGTGCAGTCCGCGCCCTGCTGACTCCCCCATTCCTTCGTTGACAGGCCCGCGGGACGGGCGACGGCCACACGCCGTCGCGCCGTGGCCCGCAGGCCGGGAGACCCTCACATGAAGCACATCATCGCCCTGCTGCTCGAGAACGAGGCCGGCGCGCTGTCGCGCGTCGTCGGCCTGTTCTCGGCCCGCGGCTACAACATCGAGAGCCTGACGGTCGCGCCGACGGAAGATCCGTCGCTGTCGCGCATGACCATCGTCACCACCGGCTCCGACGAGGTGATCGAGCAGATCACCAAGCACCTGAACCGCCTGATCGAGGTCGTCAAGGTCGTCGACCTGACCGAGGGCAGCTTCACCGCCCGCGAGCTGATGCTGGTGAAGGTGCGCGCGGTCGGCAAGGAGCGCGACGAGATGATGCGCATGGCCGACATCTTCCGCGGCCGCATCATCGACGTGACCGACAAGACCTACACCATCGAGCTGACCGGCGACTCGTCCAAGCTCGATGCCTTCATCGAGGCGGTGGACCGCACCGCCATCCTCGAGACCGTGCGCACCGGTACCAGCGGGATCGGGCGCGGCGAGCGCATCCTGCGTGTTTGATCCTCCCCGCTACAGACTCAACTACGGAATACGGAAATTTCCATGAAGGTTTACTACGACAAGGATGCCGACCTGTCCCTCATCAAGGGCAAGAACGTCACCATCATCGGCTATGGCTCGCAAGGCCACGCGCATGCCCAGAACCTGAACGACTCGGGCGTGAAGGTCACCGTCGGCCTGCGCAAGGGCGGTGCGTCGTGGGCCAAGGCCGAGAAGGCCGGCCTGAAGGTCGCCGAGATCGCCGATGCGGTGCGTGAGGCCGACGTCGTCATGATCCTGCTGCCGGACGAGCAGATCGCTGCGGTCTACAACGCCGAAGTCGCTCCGAACATGAAGGAAGGCGCTTCGCTGGTGTTCGCGCACGGCTTCAACGTGCACTACGGCCAGGTCGTGCCGCGCGCCGACGTCGACGTGTGGATGGTCGCGCCGAAGGCCCCGGGCCACACCGTGCGCGGCACCTACGTGCAGGGCGGCGGCGTGCCGCACCTGATCGCCGTCTACCAGGACAAGACCGGCCGTGCCCGTGATCTGGCCCTGTCCTACGCCTCGGCCAACGGTGGCGGCAAGGCCGGCATCATCGAGACCAACTTCCGCGAAGAGACCGAGACCGACCTGTTCGGCGAGCAGGCCGTGCTGTGCGGCGGTGCCGTCGAGCTGATCAAGGCCGGCTTCGAGACGCTGGTGGAAGCCGGCTACGCGCCGGAAATGGCCTACTTCGAGTGCCTGCACGAGCTGAAGCTGATCGTGGACCTGATCTACGAAGGCGGCATCGCGAACATGAACTACTCGATCTCGAACAACGCCGAGTACGGCGAGTACGTGACCGGCCCGCGCGTCGTCACCGAAGAGACCAAGAAGGCCATGAAGCAGTGCCTGAAGGACATCCAGACCGGCGAATACGCCAAGTCCTTCATCCTGGAGAACAAGGCCGGCGCCCCGACGCTGATCAGCCGCCGTCGCCTGACCGAAGAGCACCAGATCGAGGTCGTCGGCGCCAAGCTGCGCGAGATGATGCCCTGGATCAAGGCCAACAAGCTGGTCGACAAGAGCCGCAACTGATGCATCGGATGGCTGCTGCGCGATCGGTTCGCTGAACCGGTGGCGCAGACGGCTGGCCGATCCAAGTTGATCGCAAGGGGGCTGTGCGCAGGTGCAGCCCCCTTGTCGTTTCTTGGTCCATCCTGAAGCGTGGACGGCAGGCGCCGGATGGCGGCTGAATGTAATGATTTGTGTCAGACAATCGGGCGGTCTCCATCCTCCAGATACAGGGAACTGCCGGAATGTCGACATCGGGATCGCCCGACTGGGCTTCTTTCTATTGCTCCGACGAGGTGGTGCGCAGCTACAGCCGCGGGCATGTGCTGCAGCCGCCCGAGCAGGCCATCCTGGCGCAGCTGGGCGATGCGGTCCTGGCGCGCAGCCGGGTGCTGGATCTGGGTGTCGGCGGCGGGCGCACCACGCCGGCGCTGGCCTCGCGCTGCGCCGGCTATGTCGGTGCGGATTTCGCCGAGCCGATGGTCGAGGCCTGCCGCCAGCGCTTCGCCGACCTGATGCAGCGCGGCGACGTGAGCTTCGAGGTGGCCGATGCACGCGCGCTGCCCTTCGCGCAGGCCAGCTTCGATCTGGTGCTGTTCAGCTTCAACGGGCTCGATCTGGTCGGCGGTGGCGAGCAGCGGCGCCAGTCGCTGCGGGAGTGCCGGCGCGTGCTGCGCGCTGGCGGGCGCTTCATCTTCTCCTCCCACAATCTGAACTGGCTCGACAGCCGTCGCCATGTGCGCTGGGAAGGCTGGCGCGACTATCTGGAGACGCAGCTGTTCTGGAGCCGCATGCGCTGGCTCAACCGTCGGCGCTGGCCGATGCGCCTGCAGGAGGTCGAGCTGGTCGACCCTTACGGCGGCGGCCTGACCACCTACCTGCGCCCGGCCGAAATGCTGCGCCAGTGCCAGGCTGCGGGCTGGTCGAAGGTGCGCGCACATGGCATCGACGGCCGCGTGATCGCGCCGGGCGCCGAGCTGGATGCGGCTGGCGACCCTTGGATCTACTTCCTCTGCGAGGAGTGATCGCCACGCCCGGACAGGCGGGGTGTCGCGCTTGGCGATAATCGCGGCATGAACCAAAAACTCTCCCCCGAGCGGGCTGAAACCGACGACGAGCCGGATGAGCCGGTGCTGCAGCGCCCGCGCCGCAAGGGCATCTACATCCTGCCGAACCTGTTCACGCTGGCAGCGCTGTTCGGCGGCTTCTATGCGATCGTGATGGCGATGAACGGCCGCTTCGAGCAGGCTGCGATCGGCGTGCTCTGCGCCATGGTGCTCGACAGCCTGGATGGTCGCGTGGCCCGCATGACCAACACCCAGAGCGCCTTCGGTGAGCAGATGGACAGCCTGTCCGACATGGTCTCCTTCGGCGCGGCGCCGGCGCTGATCATGTACGAGTGGGCGCTCAAGGGCATGGGCAAGCTCGGCTGGATTGCCGCCTTCGTCTACTGCTCGGGCGCTGCGCTGCGCCTGGCGCGCTTCAACACCAACATCGGCGTGGTCGACAAGCGCTATTTCCAGGGTCTGCCGAGCCCGGCTGCGGCCGCGCTGGTCACTGGCCTGATCTGGGTGATGGACGACCTGGGCTTCAAGGGGGTGCGCGACATCGAGTGGCTGACCTGGCTGGCCTTCGCCACCACGCTCTACGCCGGGCTGACGATGGTCACCAACGTGCCCTTCTACAGCTTCAAGGATGTCAACTTCAAGCGCACCGTGCCCTTCATCGTGATCGTGGCGATCGCGCTGGGCATCGCGGTGATCACCTATCACCCGCCGCTGGTGCTGTTCGGCGTCTTCGTCGTCTACGGCCTGTCGGGCTATGTGGTGTACGGGGTGCGCAAGTCGCGCGGCCGCCCGGTCAGCGTGATCGCCACCTCGACCGACGAGCCCGACGAGCGGGGCCTGCACCGCTGAGGCGTGCTATAGTCGGCGCATGACTTTCGGCGTTCACACCCTACTGCTGCTTCTAATCGAAGTGCCCCGGGCGCGCTGACCAGTCACACCTGTACATTCCTGTACCCCCTTTCTGGATCGACGGCCCGCATGGCATCACGCTGCGGGCCGTTCTCTTTTGTCGCCCGGTTGTTCCGCCGGGATCCCAGAGCAGCGTCGGTGCACCCACCTTCCTTGGAGACGACCATGAGTGACAAGCTGATCATTTTCGACACCACCTTGCGCGACGGCGAGCAGTCGCCCGGCGCCTCGATGACGCGTGACGAGAAGCTGCGCATCGCGCGCCAGCTCGAGCGCCTGAAGGTCGATGTCATCGAGGCCGGCTTCGCCGCGTCGTCGAACGGCGACTTCGAAGCGGTCAAGTCGATCGCCGACGCGATCAAGGATTCCACCGTCTGCTCGCTGGCCCGCGCCAACGACCGCGACATCTCGCGTGCGGCCGAGGCGCTGCGCGGTGCCAGCCGCGCCCGCATCCACACCTTCATCGCCACCAGCGCGCTGCACATGGAGAAGAAGCTGCGCATGACGCCCGAGCAGGTGCTCGAGCAGGCGCGGCAGTCGGTGCGCTTCGCGCGCAATCTGTGCGCCGACATCGAGTTCTCGCCCGAGGACGGCTACCGCTCGGATGTCGACTTCCTGTGCCGCGTGCTCGAGGCGGTAATCGACGAGGGCGCCACGACGCTGAACATTCCCGACACCGTCGGCTACGCGATCCCCGAGCTGTACGGCAACTTCATCCGCACGCTGCGCGAGCGGATTCCCAACTCCGACAAGGCGATCTGGTCGGTGCACTGCCACAACGACCTGGGCATGGCGGTGGCCAACTCGCTGGCCGGCGTGAAGATCGGCGGTGCGCGCCAGGTGGAATGCACCATCAACGGCCTGGGCGAGCGCGCGGGCAACTGCTCGCTCGAGGAGGTGGTGATGGCGGTCAAGACCCGCCGCGACTACTTCAACCTCGACCTGGGCATCGACACCTCGCAGATCGTGCCGGCCTCGCGCATGGTGGCGCAGACCACCGGCTTCGTGGTGCAGCCGAACAAGGCGGTGGTGGGCGCCAACGCCTTCGCGCACGCCTCGGGCATTCACCAGGACGGCGTGCTCAAGGCGCGCGACACCTACGAGATCATGCGCGCCGAGGACGTGGGCTGGAGCGCCAACAAGATCGTGCTGGGCAAGCTCTCGGGCCGCAACGCCTTCAAGCAGCGCCTGCAGGATCTCGGCGTCGAGCTCGAGTCCGAGTCCGAGCTCAACGCCGCCTTCGTCAAGTTCAAGGATCTGGCCGACCGCAAGAGCGAGATCTTCGACGAGGACATCATCGCGCTGGTCGGCGACGAGAGCGTCAGCGCCGAGATCGAGCACTACCGCCTGCTGTCGCTGTCGCAGCACTCCGAGACCGGCGAGCGTCCGGGCGCGCGGGTGACCTTCGCCGCCGGCCAGGTCGAGCACCGTGCGGTGGCGCAGGGCAACGGCCCGGTCGACGCGACGCTGAAGGCGATCGAGTCGAAGCTGGAGACGGGCGCTGAAATGCTGCTGTATTCCGTGAACGCTATCACGTCTGGCAGCACCGAATCGCAGGGCGAGGTCACGATTCGGCTTCAACATGGCGGCCGCGTCGTCAATGGTGTCGGCGCCGATCCCGACATCGTCGTGGCCTCTGCCAAGGCTTACCTGTCGGCGCTGAACAAGCTCCACAGCAAGGCCGAGCGGGTGGCCGCCCAGGGCTGACGCAGGGATCGTGCAAACAGGGGGCTTCAACTGAAAATCATCGGCGCATCGCGCCCTTGTGGCGCGGTACATGCTTCGCCTAGACTGATTTCAGGTTCCCTGTCTGCTGTATTCCAGAGGCCCGTCGTGACTTGTTTTGCATTGAAGAAAAGAATCGTTTCGTCGCAGTGCTCGGCGCTGCTGGTGGGGGTGGCCATGCTGCTGTCGGGCCTGGCGGCTGACCCCGCCCAGGCCGCTCGCCGCAAGGACGGCAAGCCGGTCGAGGCTTCGCAGCGTGTCAAGAGTGCGAAGAAGGCCGTTGCGCCGGCCAGAGGGCTTGATCAGAAGCGTCAGACCCGCAAGGGCGTGTCTCGCGCGGCCTTGCGCCGCGGCGCGGTGGCTGGTGCCGCCGCCACCGCGGTGGCCGTGGCGCCGCGCCTGTCCTACGGGCAGGCCAGCGGCCTGCATGAGACCGCCGATCCGCTCGATCTGAAGTCCAGCGTTGCGCTGGTGGTCGACCAGGACACTTCCGAGGTGCTGTTCAGCAAGAATCACCAGGCGGTCCTGCCGATCGCCTCGCTGACCAAGCTGATGACCGCGCTGATCGTGACCGAGGCGCGCCAGCCGCTCGACGAGGCGCTGGTCATCACCCATGAGGACATCGACACCGAGAAGGGCAGCCGCTCGCGGCTGTCGCCCGGCACGGTGCTGACCCGCGGCGAACTGCTGCATCTGGCCCTGATGTCGTCCGAGAACCGGGCGGCCAATGCGCTGGGGCGCAACTATCCGGGCGGGCTGCCGGCCTTCGCGGCCGCGATGAACCGCAAGGCGGCGGTCCTGGGCATGAACAGCACCCGCTTCGTCGAGCCGACCGGCCTGTCCAGCAGCAATCAGTCCAGCGCCGCCGATCTGGCCCGGCTGGTCAAGGCGGCCTATCAGCATCCGCTGCTGCGCGAGTTCTCGACTTCGCCGGCGCACGAGGTCGACATCGGCCCCCGGACGCTGCACTACAGCAACACCAACGGCTTGGTCCGCAATCCGGGCTGGGACATCGGCCTTCAGAAGACCGGCTACATCGTCGAGGCCGGGCGCTGCCTGGTGATGCAGGCGCAGATGGCCGGGCGCAAGCTGATCATGGTCTTCCTGGATTCCGCCGGCAAGCAGTCGCGGCTGGGTGATGCCGAACGGGTGCGTCGCTGGCTCGAGTCGGGTGCATCGGTGCGTTCGCCTGGGCAGCCCCTGTCCGGCACCCGCGACAAGGCTTCCCTGTCCTGATCTTCAGCGATCGCTGCGATGGCCGAGCGCGGCCGAGATGGATCCCGCCGTCTCGCGCAGGCGCTCCGCCCAGGTCTCCTCGAGCCGGTCGGCCGGCGCCGAGATCGACAGGCCGGCTATCAGCCGACCCTGGTCGTCATGGATCGCGGCGGCCATGCAGCGCACGCCCAGCTCCAGTTCCTCGTTGTCGCGGGCCATTTCGGTCTGGCGCACTCGCGCCAGTTCGCGCTCGAGGGTCGACAGGTCGGTGATGCTGTTGCGGGTGTGTCCCGCCAGCCCGGTGCGCGAGGCATAGCTGCGTACCCGCTGCGGATCGTCATGCGCCAGGAACAGCTTGCCGACCGAGGTCAGATGCAGGGGCGCGCGTCCGCCGATGGCTCGCACCACCTGCATGCCCGAGCGCTCCGAGTAGGCGCGCTCGATGTAGACGATCTCGTCGCCCTGGCGCACCGACAGGTTCACCGGCTGATGGGTCAGCTTGTGCAGCTCGCGCATCGGCACCAGCGCCGCGTCACGCACATCGAGGCGGGCCTTGACCAGATTTCCGAGTTCAAGAAGTCGCATTCCGAGCCGATAGCTGCCCGCCTCCGGCCGGTCGACGAAGCGTCCGATGGCCAGATCGTTCAGGATGCGGTGTGCGGTCGAAGGGTGAAGCCCGGTCTGCTCGCTGATCTGCTTCAGCGGCACCGGATCCTGGTGCTCGGCGAGAACGTCGAGCAGCATGAACATGCGCTCCATCACCTGGATGGCTGGGGTCTGAAGTGCACTATCCTTTTTTGTCATGTCGCGTCGATTCGGTATTCCCGGTTTTCCTGCGTATTTTTACATGGCGAAAAGACATCTGGCGATGCAAACGCGCGTTCACCGGCAGGTTCGGGAAATCGGTCTGTCGCTGGCCCGGGCTGGCGCCGCGGCGGTCCTGCTGATGTCATGCCTTGCCGGTGCGGTCGCCAGCGAGGCTGCGGCAGAACAAGCAAGCACCGCACCACAGTCACGCAGCGCGTCGGATGCGGCGTCTTCCGCGACCGCTGCGCCTCAGCGGCGCTGGCTGCCGGCGCCTCGGGTGAACGGCCGCATCATGCCTTCCCAGATCGGCCTGGTGATCAATGTCGCCGATCCTTATTCGGTCGAGGTCGGGGAGCATTACCGCCAGGTTCACCGGCTGGGTGACGATCAGGTGCTGCGGGTCGAGCTGCCGGTCGCCTCGCAGCTGTCGGTCGCGGACTTCGAGCGGCTGCGCGCCAGCATCGGCGACTTCTTCGGCGATCGCATCCAGGCTCTGGCCCTGGCCTGGGTGCGGCCCTTTGCGCTCGAGTGCCAGTCCATCACCGCCGCCCTGACCCTCGGGCGCGATGCCCGGCTCTGTACGGCGACCTGTGCGAAGCAGTCGCTCTCGCCCTATTTCAACTCGCGCAGCAGCCTGCCCTGGCGTGACCACGGGCTGAGGCCGTCGATGCTGCTGGCAGCCTCGTCGGTGGCGCAGGCGCGGCGCCTGATCGACCGCGGCCATGCTTCTGTCGGGCGGCTGGCCCTGCGCGGCGGCGTGGTGCCGAACGTGCATTACATGGTCACCACCGATGCGGCGCGCAATGTGCGTGCATCGCTGTTTCCGCCTGCCGGACCGCTGCGCTCGCTCGGCATCGAAGTGAAGGTGGAGGAGGGCGTGCTGCCTGCGCCCGGCAGCCCGGACGTGCTGCTGGTGCAGACCGGCATCGCGCGCTTCCAGGGCGCCGAGAGCCTCGAATGGCTGCCCGGCGCGCTGGCCGATCATCTGACCTCCTTCGGCGGCGTGCTCGATCGCAGCGCCGGGCAGAGCACCGTGCTCGACTGGATCGATGCCGGAGCCACCGCCAGTTATGGAACTGTCAGCGAACCCTGCAATCATCCGCAGAAGTTCCCGCATCCGCAGATGCTGCTGCTGCACTACCTGCAGGGCAGCTCCGCGATCGAGGCGTACTGGAAAAGCGTGGCCTGGCCACGCCAGGGCGTGTTCGTCGGCGATCCGCTGGCGGCGCCCTATGCCCGGATGCGCCCCTGATCGCCGTCCCGTCACCCCAAAAAAGAAGATCGCAGGAGACAAGAACATGACAACCCGCATGTCGTGCAGCCATGCCGCCTTGCTCCAGCCGGGTGCAGGCCTGTCCATCCCCGTGACAGGAGTGCATCTTTTTGACCACAGTCATGGCGCCGCAACAAAGAAAACCCTGGGTTCGCGATGCGTGCCCGGTGCTACATTGGCGCCCTGACTCTGTAGGTCCTTCCCGTCCCCTTCTCTGGCAACAGCTAAGGCGGGTCGCGATCCGCCAACCGGTCTAGCCGTGTCGCGGAAGGTTGTCCAACCCATCGGAGCTCCGGGTACCGGGGCGCAAGGTGAGCGAAAATATGATGCAGCAATACAGGTCGAACTCGTACCTCTTCGGCGGCAATGCCCCCTACGTCGAAGAAATGTACGAGGCGTACCTCGACAATCCGGGCTCCGTGCCTGACAACTGGCGCGACTATTTCGACGCGCTGCAGCACGTGCCTGCGGTCGACGGCTCCGACAGCCGCGACGTCGCTCATGCGCCGGTGATCGAGTCCTTCGCGCAGCGCGCCAAGGCCAACGCCTTTGCGCACAAGGCCAGCGAGGCCGATCTGGCGGTCGCCCGCAAGCAGGTCCATGTCCAGTCCCTGATCGCCGCCTACCGCTCGCTGGGCTCGCGCTGGGCCGACCTCGATCCGCTCAAGCGCACCGAGCGCCCGAAGATTCCCGAACTCGAGACGGCGTTCTACGACCTGACCGAGTCCGACATGGACATCACCTTCTCGGCCACGAACACGTACTTCACGAAGGCCGACAGCATGACGCTGCGCGAGATCGTGCAGGCGCTGCGCGAGACCTACTGCAGCACGATCGGCGCGGAGATCATGCACATCACCGAGCCGACCGAGAAGCGGTGGTGGCAGGAGCGTCTGGAGTCGATCCGCAGCAAGCCGTCGTTCTCCGCAGAGAAGAAGAAGGCCATCTTGGAGCGTCTGACCGCGGCCGAGGGCCTGGAGCGCTTCCTGCACACCAAGTACGTCGGCCAGAAGCGCTTCTCGCTCGAAGGCGGCGAGAGCTTCATCGCGGCGATGGACGAGCTGGTGCAGAAGGCCGGCGAGAAGGGCGTCCAGGAAATCGTCATCGGCATGGCCCACCGTGGCCGTCTGAACGTGCTGGTCAACACCCTGGGCAAGATGCCCAAGGACCTGTTCGCCGAATTCGACCACACCGCGCCGGAAGACCTGCCGGCCGGTGACGTCAAGTATCACCAGGGCTTCAGCTCGGACATCTCGACCGCTGGCGGTCCGGTCCACCTGTCGCTGGCCTTCAACCCGTCTCACCTGGAAATCGTCAACCCGGTGGTCGAGGGCTCGGTGCGTGCCCGCCAGGACCGCCGCGGCGACACCGCCGGTGCGCAGGTGCTGCCGGTGCTGGTGCACGGCGACTCGGCCTTCGGTGGCCAGGGCGTCAACCAGGAAACGCTGATGCTGGCCGCCACCCGCGGCTATTCCACCGGCGGCACGGTCCACCTGATCATCAACAACCAGATCGGCTTCACCACCAGCGACCCGCGCGACCTGCGCTCGACGCTGTACTGCACCGACATCGTCAAGATGATCGAGGCGCCGGTGCTGCATGTGAACGGCGACGATCCGGAGGCGGTGGTGCTGGCCACCCAGCTGGCGCTGGAATACCGGATGACCTTCCGCAAGGACATCGTCATCGACATCGTCTGCTTCCGCAAGCTGGGCCACAACGAGCAGGACACGCCGTCGCTGACCCAGCCGCTGATGTACAAGAAGATCGGCGCGCACCCCGGCACCCGCAAGCTCTACGCCGACAAGCTGGCTGCGCAAGGCCTGGGCGCGACGCTGGGTGATGACATGGTCAAGGCCTATCGCGCCGCGATGGATGCCGGCCGTCACACCGTCGACCCGGTGCTGTCGAACTACAAGAGCAAGTACGCGGTCGACTGGTCGCCCTTCCTGGGCAAGAAGTGGACCGACGCGGCCGACACCGCGCTGCCGCTGACCGAGTGGAAGCGCCTGGCCGAGCGCCTGACCAGCATTCCGGCCTCGGTCAACATGCACCCGCTGGTCAAGAAGGTCTACGACGACCGCGCCGCGATGGGCCGTGGCGAGATCAACGTCGACTGGGGCATGGGCGAGCACATGGCGTTTGCCTCGCTGGTCGCCGCCGGCTACCCGGTGCGCCTGTCGGGCGAGGACTGCGGTCGCGGCACCTTCACCCACCGTCACGCCGTGGTCCATGACCAGAAGCGCGAGAAGTGGGACGAAGGCACCTACATTCCGCTGCAGCATGTCGCCGACGGCCAGGCCACCTTCACCGTGATCGACTCGATCCTGTCCGAAGAGGCGGTGCTGGGCTTCGAGTACGGCTACGCCTCGGCCGAGCCGAACACGCTGACCATCTGGGAAGCCCAGTTCGGCGACTTCGCCAACGGCGCGCAGGTGGTGATCGACCAGTTCATCGCCTCGGGCGAAGTGAAGTGGGGCCGTGTCAACGGTCTGGTGCTGATGCTGCCGCATGGCTACGAAGGCCAGGGCCCCGAGCACAGCTCGGCCCGCCTGGAGCG
Source organism: Sphaerotilus sp. FB-3 (assembly GCF_023706025.1). Lineage (NCBI taxonomy): Bacteria > Pseudomonadati > Pseudomonadota > Betaproteobacteria > Burkholderiales > Sphaerotilaceae > Sphaerotilus > Sphaerotilus sp. FB-3. Next base: position 61,977 of record NZ_BQWE01000007.1, read on the forward strand.
CTTCATGCAGCTGGCCGCCGACACCAACATGCAGATCGTGCAGCCGACCTCGGCCAGCCAGATCTTCCATGTGCTGCGCCGCCAGATGGTGCGCAACCTGCGCAAGCCGCTGATCATCTTCACGCCGAAGTCGCTGCTGCGCAACAAGGATGCGACCTCGCCGCTCGCCGACTTCACCAAGGGCGACTTCCGCACCGTGCTGGGCGAGCAGAAGGCCGACCTGGTGGCCGAGAAGGTCAAGCGCGTCATCGTCTGCTCGGGCAAGGTCTACTACGACCTGGTCAAGAAGCGCGACGAGAAGAAGGCCAACGATGTGGCGATCGTCCGCGTCGAGCAGCTCTATCCCTTCCCGCACCGCGCCTTCGGCAACGAGCTGAAGAAGTATCCGAACGCCACCGACATCGTGTGGTGTCAGGACGAGCCGCAGAACCAGGGTGCCTGGTTCTTCGTGCAGCACTACATCCACGAGAACATGCAGGAAGGCCAGAAGCTCGGCTACGCCGGCCGTCCCGCCTCGGCCTCGCCGGCGGTCGGCTATGCGCACCTGCACCAAGATCAGCAGAAGGCGCTGCTCGACCAGGCCTTCGCCAAGCTCAAGGGCTTTGTGCTGACCAAGTGATCCCTGTCCCGGACGCTTCGCGTGTCCGGCGCCTGCCTGCAGGGCAGGCGCCCGGGACAGGTCGCGGGCGTTGAAACGATCTTCAACAGAATTCCCCACCCATCATGGCCATCGTAGAAGTCAAGGTTCCCCAGCTCTCCGAATCGGTTGCCGAGGCAACCCTGCTGACGTGGAAGAAGAAGCCCGGCGAGGCTGTCGCCATCGACGAGATCCTGATCGAGATCGAGACCGACAAGGTCGTGCTGGAAGTGCCGGCGCCGGCCGCCGGCGTGCTGGCCCAAATCGTCGTGCCTGACGGCGGCACGGTCGTCAGCGACCAGCTCATCGCCAAGGTCGACACCGAAGGCCAGGCCGGTGTGAGCCCCCTGCAGGTGGCTGCTGTGCCGTCGGCCGCCCCGGTGGCCGCCGCCGTGCCGACCGCCACCGGCGGCTCGAAGGGCGATGTCGCGATGCCGGCCGCCGCCAAGCTGCTGGCCGACAACGGCCTGGCCGTCGGCGATGTCGCCGGCTCCGGCAAGGACGGCCGCGTCACCAAGGGCGATGTGCTGGCCGCCGTCGCCGGTGGCGCCAAGCCGGCGGCCGTGCCGGCCCCGGTCGCCGCACCGGTGCCCGCTGCGGTGGCCAGGCCGCTGCCGGCCGTGGCTGCACCGACCGCGCAGAACCTGGGCGACCGCCCGGAACAGCGCGTGCCGATGAGCCGCCTGCGCGCCCGCATCGCCGAGCGCCTGATCCAGTCGCAGTCGACCAACGCCATCCTGACGACCTTCAACGAGGTCAACATGGCGCCGGTCATGGACATGCGCAAGAAGTTCCAGGACAAGTTCGAGAAGGAGCACGGCATCAAGCTGGGCTTCATGTCCTTCTTCGTCAAGGCGGCGGTCGCGGCGCTGAAGAAGTACCCGGTCCTGAACGCCTCGGTCGACGGCAACGACATCGTCTACCACGGCTACTTCGACATCGGCATCGCGGTGGGCTCGCCGCGCGGCCTGGTGGTGCCGATCATCCGCAACGCCGACCAGATGTCCTTCGCCGACATCGAGAAGAAGATCGCCGAGTTCGGCAAGAAGGCCAAGGACGGCAAGCTGGGTCTGGAAGACCTGTCGGGCGGCACCTTCTCGATCTCCAACGGCGGCACCTTCGGCTCGATGCTGTCGACCCCGATCATCAACCCGCCGCAGTCGGCCATCCTGGGCGTGCACGCCACCAAGGACCGCGCGGTGGTCGAGAACGGCCAGGTCGTGGTGCGTCCGATCAACTATCTGGCGATGTCGTATGACCACCGCATCATCGACGGCCGCGAAGCCGTGCTGGGTCTGGTGACGATGAAGGAAGCGCTGGAAGATCCGGCCCGCCTGCTGTTCGACATCTGATCGACCCCGTGTGAGTCACGAGCGCCCCTTCGGGGGCGTTTTGCCAAGATCCTCAGGAATTTCCCATGTCCAAGCAATTTGATGTCGTCGTGATCGGCGGCGGCCCCGGTGGCTACATCGCTGCCATCCGTGCGGCGCAACTCGGCTTCCAGGTCGCCTGCATCGACGAGTGGAAGAACGACAAGGGCGGCCCGGCCCCGGGCGGCACCTGCACCAACGTCGGCTGCATCCCGTCGAAGGCGCTGCTGCAGTCCAGCGAGCACTTCGAGCAGGCCGCGCACCACTTCGGCGACCACGGCATCACCCTCGACAACCTGAAGATGGATGTCGCGAAGATGGTGGGCCGCAAGAACACCGTCGTGAAGCAGAACAACGACGGCATCCTCTACCTGTTCAAGAAGAACAAGGTCAGCTTCTTCCACGGCCGCGGCTCGTTCGCCAAGGCGGTCGAGGGCGGCTACGAGGTGAACGTCGCCGGCGCCGCCAGCGAGACGCTGGTGGCCAAGAACGTCATCGTCGCCACCGGCTCGAACGCGCGTGCGCTGCCGGGTGCCCCGTTCGACGAGGAGAAGATCCTCTCCAACGACGGCGCGCTGCGCATCGGTGCCGTTCCCGCCAGGCTGGGCGTGATCGGCTCGGGCGTGATCGGCCTGGAGATGGGCTCGGTCTGGCGCCGCCTGGGCTCCGAGGTCACCATTCTCGAAGCCATGCCGTCCTTCCTGGCCGCCGCTGACGAAGGCGTGGCCAAGGAAGCGCTGAAGGCCTTCCAGAAGCAGGGCCTGAAGTTCGAGTTCAGCGCCAAGATCTCCAAGGTCGACGCCTCGGGCGAAGGCGTGGTCATCAGCTATGCCAACGCCAAGGGCGAAGAGCAGACGCTGGCGGTCGACAAGCTGATCGTCTCGATCGGCCGCGTCGCCAACACCATCGGCCTGAACCCGGAAGCCGTCGGCCTGAAGCTCGACGAGCGCGGCGCGATCGTCGTCGACGACGAGTGCAGGACCAACCTGCCCGGCGTCTGGGCGGTCGGCGATGTGGTGCGCGGACCCATGCTGGCGCACAAGGCCGAGGAAGAAGGCGTGGCGGTGGCCGAGCGCATCGCCGGCCAGCACGGCCATGTCAACTTCGCGACCATTCCGTGGGTGATCTACACCAGCCCGGAAATCGCCTGGGTCGGCCGCACCGAGCAGCAGCTCAAGGCCGACGGCGTGGCCTACAAGGCCGGCCAGTTCCCGTTCATGGCCAACGGCCGTGCGCGCGCGCTGGGCGACACCACCGGCTTCGTCAAGTTCCTGGCCGACGCCAAGACCGACGAGATCCTGGGCGTGCACATCGTCGGCCCGTTTGCCTCGGAGCTGATCTCCGAAGCCGTGGTCGCGATGGAGTTCAAGGCCTCGGCCGAGGACATCGCGCGCATCTGCCACGCGCACCCGTCGCTGTCGGAAGCCACCAAGGAAGCCGCGCTGGCCGTGGACAAGCGCACGCTGAACTTCTGAGCATCCGCTCGCGGCCTCGGCAGGCCGTGAGACCCTGAGGGGCGGCGCAGGCCGCCCCTTTGTCCTTGTCGACGCCCCCGAACCCATGAGCACCGTCACCGAGATCTATCACCAGACCCTCGCCGAGCGCGGCTACCAGGCCGATCCGGCCCAGCTGCGCGCCGTGGCGGCGCTGCAGCGCTGCCAGGACGAGTGGATCGCCTACAAGGCCCGGCGCAGCAACGCGATCACGAAGATGCTGGTGCGCCCGGCGCTGCCGCGTGGCGTCTACATGTACGGCGGGGTGGGGCGGGGCAAGAGCTTCCTGATGGACAGCTTCTTCCAGGCGGTGCCGCTGCAGCGCAAGACCCGGCTGCACTTCCACGAGTTCATGCGCGAGGTGCACCGCGAGCTGCAGGAGCTCAAGGGCATCCCGAACCCGCTCGACGAGCTGGGCCGGCGCATCGCGCGGCGCTTCCGGCTGATCTGCTTCGACGAGTTCCATGTCGCCGACGTCACCGACGCGATGATCCTGCACCGGCTGCTCGACGCGATGTATGCCAACCGGGTCTCGATCATCACCACATCGAACTTCCACCCCGACGAGCTGTACCCGAACGGCCTGCACCGCGACCGCATCCTGCCCGCCATCGAGCTGCTGAAGGCCAAGCTCGAGGTCATCAACGTCGACAACGGCACCGACTACCGCCGCCGCACGCTGCAGCATGTGCAGCTCTACCACACGCCGCTGGGCGCGCAGGCCGATGCCGAGATGACGAAGGCCTTCGACGGGCTGGCCGAGGTGAAGGACGAGGATCCGGTGCTGCGCATCGAGAACCGCGAGATCCGTGCGCGGCGCAAGGCCGGCGGCGTGGTCTGGTTCGATTTCAGGCAGCTCTGCGGCGGTCCGCGCTCGCAGAACGACTATCTGGAGCTGGCCAGCCAGTTCCACACGCTGCTGCTGTCGGACGTGCCGATGATGCCGCCGAAGCTGGCCTCGGAGGCGCGGCGCTTCACCTGGCTGGTGGACGTGCTCTACGACCGGCGCGTCAAGCTGATCATGTCGGCCGAGGTGCCCGCCGAGCAGCTCTACACCGAGGGGCCGCTGTCGCACGAGTTCCCGCGCACCGTCTCGCGTCTGAACGAGATGCAGTCGCAGGAATTCCTGGCGCTGGAGCGGCGCGACGTCGACACGTCGCTGACCTGAGTCTCAATCGATCGGGTCGAGGCGCAGAAGTGCCAGCGACAGGTTGTCGCCGCCGCCGCGCGCGCGCTGGCGCGCCTTGCTGATCAGCATCTTGCTGGCATCGCGGGGCTTGAGCGCGTGCACGATGGTGCCCAGCTCGCGCGAGGTGAAGTAGTGCCACAGCCCGTCGCTGCAGACCAGGATCGAGTCGCCGATCTCGAGCTGGTCATGGCGGGCCAGCGTGATCGGCGGATCCTCGTCGGCGCCGAGGCAGCCGGTCAGCAGGTGCGAGTGCGGATGGTCGTTGGCCTCGTCCTCGGTGATCTCGCCTTCCTCGACCAGGCGCTGCACCAGCGAGTGGTCGAAGGTGCGCGACATCATGTTCGAGGCCCGGAACACATAGACCCGCGAGTCGCCGGCATGAATGATGTGGCACTGCCGGTCGGGCAGGATCAGCGCGGCGGCGATCGTGCTGTGCGGCTCCTGCTCGGAGGTGATCGCGGTCAGGCGGATCATCTGGTGCGATTCGAGCACGATGCGCCGCAGCAGATCGGCGGCCGGCTCGCGGCTGGGCACGAAGCGCTCGAAGAGCTGGCGCGCGATCAGCAGCACCTGGTCGGCCGCCTTGCGGCCGCCGCTCTTGCCGCCCATGCCGTCGGCCAGCACCGCCAGCAGGCAGCCTGCCACGCGGGGGTGGGAGAATATCTCCACCTGATCCTGTTGATAGAGCCGGTCGCCGCGGTCGATGCCTGTCGCCGCTGCGAGCCGATAGCCAGGGGAGTCGGGAGTCATGCCGAAAACTATAATCGTTTCTCGCAATTTTCCCTGTTGATGATGCACGCGGATGGACGATAACCTGCACTCTCCGCAGCGCCGGCTGATCGAATTGCGCATCGAACATGCCGATCTCGACAGCCTGATCGACGGGATCGTGCATCGGGTGCCGATCGACGAGCTGATGCTGCGCCGGCTGAAGAAGCGCCGGCTGGCCCTGCGCGACATGATCGCGCGCCTCGAGCGCATGCTCGATCCCCCCGAGCCCGCCTGAGCGACGGCATGAACGAATCCTTTCCCGACGATGCCTTCGCGCTGCGCGCCGAGGTCGCGCGAGCCTTTGCCGAGGACGGCGATCTGGCCCGGCTGGATCCACGCTTTCGGCCGCGTCCGGGCCAGACCCGTCTGGCCGATGCGGTGGCGCAGGCGCTGGACTCGCGCGATGTGCTGGTGGCCGAGGCCGGCACCGGCGTCGGCAAGACCTACGCCTACCTGGTGCCACTGCTGCTGTCGGGCCTGCGCGCGATGGTCAGCACCGCGACCAAGGGTCTGCAGGACCAGCTCTTCCTGCGCGATCTGCCGCGGCTGGCGCGCCTGTTCGGCCTGCCGGTGCAGGTGGCGCTGCTCAAGGGGCGTGCGTCCTACCTCTGCCTGCACCGCCTGACGCTGGCGCGCCAGGCGCCCGAGCCGCTCGATGTGTTCGCGCTGCGCCAGCTCGCCCGCATCGAGACCTGGGCGCAGGGCACGCGCAGCGGCGATCTGGCCGAGGTCGAGGGGCTGGACGAGCGCTCGGCGGTCATCCCGCTGGTCAGCTCGACGCGCGACAACTGCCTGGGCGCCGACTGTCCGTCCTGGCGGCAGTGCCATGTGGTTCAGGCGCGGCGCGAGGCGATGCAGGCCGACATCGTCGTCGTCAACCATCATCTGTTCTTCGCCGACCTGACGCTGCGCGACACCGGCATGGCCGAGCTGCTGCCCAGCGTCGATGCGGTGGTGTTCGACGAGGCGCATCAGCTCAACGAGGCGGGCGTGCAGTTCCTCGGGCGCACGCTGGCGAGCGCGCAGCTGATGGACTTCGGGCGCGACCTGCTGGCGGCCGGGCTGACGCAGGCGCGCGGCTTCGGACCGTGGCAGGAGCTGGCGGCGCGCTGCGAGCTGGCCGCGCGCGAGCTGCGGCTGGCCTGCGCCGGGCCGGGCCGCGCCAGCGTGCGGCTGCGCTGGGAGGAGCGCGCCGGCCAGGCACCCTTCGACGAGGCGCTGGAGCGGGTCGCGCGGGTTGCGACCGAGGCGGCCGAACACCTGGAGGCGGTCGAGGCGGCCGGGCCCGACCTGCAGCGCCTGCTCGAGCGCGCCCGTTCGCTGCTGTCGCGGGCCGAGGCCTTCGGCGCAGAGGCCGAGCCGGGGCGGGTGCGCTGGATCGATGCCGGAGCGCACCAGGCCCGTCTGACCGAGTCGCCGCTGGATGTGCGCGAGACGCTGCGCGCGCAGGTCGAATCCGGCCGCAGGGCCTGGATCTTCACCTCGGCCACGCTGGGCGACGAGCCGAGCCTGGCCTGGTTCACCCGCCGCGCCGGGCTGGACGAGGCACGCACGCTGCAGGTGGTCAGCCCCTTCGACTATGCCGGGCGGGCACGGCTGCTGGTGCCGCGGCCGTTTCCGCGGCCGGCCGAACCGGCGCATCCTGACGAGGTGGCGGCGCTGGCCGGACGCTGCGCGCGTGCGCTGGGCGGGCGCACCTTCGTGCTGACGACGACGCTGCGGGCGCTGCAGCGCATCGGCGAGCGCCTGCGGGCGCTGCTGCAGCCTTGCGGCATCGAGGTGCTGATCCAGGGCGAGGGTCCGAAGCGTGCGCTGCTGGCGCGCTTTCTCGAGCGGCCGCGTGCGGTGCTGGTGGGCTCGCACAGCTTCTGGGAGGGCATCGACGTGCCGGGCGACGCGCTGCAGTGCGTCGTCATCGACAAGCTGCCGTTCCCGCCGCCGGGCGACCCGCTGGCCGAGGCGCGCAGCCGCGCGATCGAGGCCGAGGGCGGCAGCGCCTTCAACGATCTTTTCGTGCCGGAAACCGCGATCGCGCTGAAGCAGGGCGCCGGGCGGCTGATCCGCAGCGAGAGCGATCGTGGCCTGCTGGTGATCTGCGACACCCGGCTGGTGCAGATGGGCTACGGCCGGCGGCTGCTGGCGGCGCTGCCGCCGATGCGGCCGGTGGCCGACGAGGCCGAGGCGCTTGCCTGGCTGGCGCAGCTGGGCGCGCCTTCGGTGCCGGCCTCGCCGCCCCCGGAGCCGGTCTGAGCCCGGGGAGGGCGGTGGCGGCTCACCAGAACCGCAGCAGACCGCGCGGCTTGTCCTCGTAGCTGCGCTCGAGCCAGGCGCTGCGCGGGAAGTTGGTCTTCAGCACGCGCCGGGCGTCGTCGCGCAGGTCGTTCATGCCGAGCTTGTCGTAGCTGGCGGCCATCAGGAACAGCGCCTCCTCGGCGGCCGGCACGCCGCGGAAGTCCTGAAGCGCCTGCTGCGCGCGGTTGGCGGCGGCCAGGTAGGCGCCGCGCATGTAGTAGTAGCGCGCCACATGGACCTCGTGCGAGGCCAGCGAGTTGATGATGTACTTCATCCGCGTGCGGGCGTCGGGCGCGTACTTCGACTCCGGGAAGCGGTCGACCAGGGTCTTGAAGCTCTGGTAGGCGTCGCGCGAGGCCTGCTGGTCGCGCTCGGACAGGTCCTGCTTGGCGACGCCGCCGAACAGGCCGAGGTCGTCGTTGAAGTTGATCAGGCCCTGCAGGTAGTAGGCATAGTCGACCGCCGGGCTGGTCGGGTGCAGCTTCATGAAGCGCTCGACCACCGCCAGCGCGCGGGCCTTTTCCTGCTGCTTGTACAGCAGATGGGCCTGCTCGAGCTGGGCCTGCTGCGACAGCAGCGTGCCGGCGGCACGGCCTTCGAGGCGCTCGTAGAGCTGGACCGCACGGTCGAAGGAGCCGGCGGCGGCTTCCTCTCTGGCCTCTTCGTACAATTTGGAGATGCTCTTGCCGTCGTCGAGGTCCTTCGGACCCGAGGCGCAGCCGCCGAGCAGCAGGGCCGTCACGGTCGCGAAGGCGGCCAGGGCGGGGCGCAGGGCCGGGGTCGGGCGATGCAGGGGCATGATGGCGTGGCCGTTTCCTCTCGGGCCGGCCGGACAATGGATTCAGGACGTGAATTATATGAACGGGGCCGATGGCCCGGACGAGGCCGTGATGGCCGGCGTCGCCGGCGAGGATGCCGGCGAGATCGACAGCTTCGAGACCCGCGTGCTGGAGGTCGCGCAGGAGGCGCACGGGCTGCGGCTCGACAGGTGGCTGGCGGGGGTCGCGTCGGAGTTCTCGCGCAGCCATCTGCAGGGCCTGATCGCGCAGGGGCTGGTGCGCAGCGCCGGCCGGGTGCTGGAGAGCGCCTCGCGCAAGGTCGCCGCCGGCCAGCGCATCGAGGTCGAGCTGCGGCCGACCGCGCAGAGCAGCGCCTTCCGACCCGAGCCGATCGCGCTGTCGGTGCTGCACGAGGACGAGCACATCCTGGTGGTCGACAAGCCGGCCGGCATGGTGGTGCACCCGGCCGCCGGCAACTGGTCGGGCACCTTGCTCAATGCGCTGCTGGCGCGCCATCCGGCCTCGGCGCAGCTGGCGCGTGCGGGCATCGTGCACCGGCTGGACAAGGACACCTCCGGGCTGATGGTGGTGGCGCGCACGCTGCGGGCGCAGACCGAGCTGGTGCGCGCGATCGCCGCGCGCGAGGTGCACCGCGAGTATGTCGCGCTGGTGCACGGCCTGCCGCCCGAGGCGCCCTTCAGCGTCGAGGCGCCGATCGGCCGGGATCCGGTCTCGCGGGTGAAGATGGCGGTGGTGGCCGGCGGCAAGCCGGCGCGCACCGATGTCATGCCGCTGGCCGGCACGGTGGTCGACGGCCGCCGCTACGGTGCGGTGCGCTGTCGGCTTCACACCGGCCGCACCCACCAGATCCGGGTGCATCTGGCCAGCCGCGGCCTGCCGCTGGTCGGCGACACGGTCTATGGCGGCCGGCCCGAGCTGGGCCTGACGCGCCAGGCGCTGCATGCGGTGCAGCTCGGTCTGGTCCACCCGGTCAGCGGGGCCGAGATGGTGTTCGATTCCACGCTGGCGCCGGATCTGCAGCCGGCCTGGAGTCGGGTCGTGCCGCGCTGATGCAGTGATGCATGTGACGATCTCGTGCCGCTCGCGCTAGAATGCGTTCCAGCACGGGCTCGCACCTCCCCAGCGATCTCCCGATGATGCCGCCGCCCGCCTCCGGGCCCGGCTCCCCCGACCCGAAGTGAACTGCCCGCCGTGCCGGTGTTTCAGGTACGGCCGCCAAGGTTTTCGACACCACCGATCGATGAATACCCGGGATGCCCGACGCGTCCTCGAGACCGCGCTCATCTGCGCGCAGCAGCCCCTGCCGGTGCGGGAGCTGCGCAGCCTGTTCGACGGACAGCTCGGCGCCGACACGGTGCGCATGCTGCTCGACGAGCTGGCGCGCGACTGCGATGGCCGCGGCATCGAGCTGGTCTGCGTGGCCGGCGGCTGGCGCTACCAGAGCCGGCCCGAGATGCATCGGTACCTGGAGCGCATGCAGCCCGAGCGGCCGCCGCGCTACTCGCGTGCGGTGCTGGAGACGCTGGCGATCATTGCCTACCGGCAGCCGGTCACCCGGGGCGACATCGAGGAGATCCGCGGCGTGACCGTGGGCACGCAGATCATCCGCCAGCTCGAGGAACGCGGCTGGATCGATGTGATCGGTCATCGCGAGGGCCCGGGACGCCCGGCGCTGTACGCGACGACGAAGTCGTTCCTTGATGATCTGGGGCTGAAGTCCCTCGATCAGCTGCCCTCGCTGGAGGCGAACCTGCCGGACAGGCTCGTCGACACCCTGACCGCGAATCCCGACAGCGGGGCGCCGGTCGCCACCCTTTCTTCCGAGGCCTGAGGCCACCATGAACGAGAACCAGGAAAACACTGCCGCCGAGCCGGTCGAGCCGTCGGCCGCCGCCGAGGCTCCGAAGAAGCGCCGCGCTCCGCGCAAGGCTGCCGCCGAGGCGCAGGTCGCCGACGTGGCGGCGGCCGACACCCCCGCGCCCGCCGTCGAGGAGGCGCCGAAGAAGCGCCGCACCTCGCGCAAGGCCGCCGCCGAGGCGGTCGAGCCGCAGCAGGAGGCCGCTGTGGCCGAGGAGGCGCCGAAGAAGCGCCGCGCCCCGCGCAAGACCGCGGTGGCCGCCGAGGCGCTGCCCGAGGCTTCGGCCGCGCCGTCCGCCGAGCCGATCGCGCAGCTTGCGCAGGTCGCACCGGCTGCGCCTGCACCGGCGCCTGCCGTCGTGGAAGCTGCCGCGCCGGTCGCCAGCCCGGAGCCGGTGCTCGCCAGCGCCGAGCCGGCCGCCGAGGATGAAGCGGGCGAGGCAGGCGAGGGCGGTGGCCGCCGCGGCCGCAATCGCCGCCGCGGCCGTCGCGGCGAGCGTGACAGCGAGACGAGCGGCGCCGACGCCGTGAGCACCAACGAGGATGGCGAAGCCATCGAGGAGATCGTCGTGGCCCCTGACACCGGCGAACTCGACACCGACGACCTGTTCGCCGAGGTCATTTCCGGCGACTACGACGCCAGCGCCGAGCCGGCCGCCGACGAGCAGGCCGATCTGGGCAAGCGCGTGCTGAGCCCGGATCCGATGGCGCCGAAGCTGCACAAGGTGCTGGCCCAGGCCGGCATCGGCTCGCGCCGCGAGATGGAGCAGCTGATCCAGGACGGCCAGGTCTCGGTCAACGGCGAGCCGGCCCACATCGGCATGCGCATCGAGCAGGGCGACCAGATCCGCATCGCCGGCCGCCCGATCAAGGTGCGCATCGCGCCGGCGCCGGCGCGCGTGCTGGCCTATCACAAGCAGGTCGGCGAGGTGGTGACCCACCATGATCCGGAGGGTCGCCCGACCGTCTTCCGTCACCTGCCGCGCCTGCAGAGCGGCAAGTGGCTGTCGGTGGGCCGCCTCGACATCAACACCGAAGGCCTGCTGCTGTTCACCAACTCCGGCGACCTGGCCAACCAGCTGATGCACCCGCGCTTCGGCGTCGAGCGCGAGTACGCGGTGCGCGTGCTGGGCACGCTCGAGACCGAGCAGCGCGCCAGGCTGCTCGAGGGCGTGGACATCGACGGCCAGAAGGCCGCGTTCCGCTCGATCGAGGACGGCGGTGGCGAGGGTCTCAACCGCTGGTACCGTGTTGTCATCACGGAAGGCCGCAACCGCGAGGTGCGCAAGCTCTTCGACGCGGTCGGCCTGACGGTCAGCCGCCTGATCCGCATCCGCTACGGCACCGTGGTGCTGCCGCGTGGCCTCAAGCGCGGCGTCTGGGTCGAGATCGGCGAATACGACCTGCGCACCATTCGTGCACTGGCCGGCATGGACGGCCTGCGTGCGGGCGGCGATGGCCGGCGGGGTCGCGGCCGCGATGGCGAGCGTGGTGCCGATCGTGCCGATCGCGCAGAGCGCGGCGGCCGGGGCGATCAGCCCCCGCGTGGCAAGGGCAGCCAGCATGGCGGCGACCGGGGTCCGCGCGGTGCGCAGGCCGAGCCGCGTGCCGAGCGCGCTGATCGCGGCGAACGTGCCGAACGCCAGGACCGTCCTGATCGTCAGGACCGTCGCCAGGGCGGTCAGGGCGCCATGGCCCAGGGCCCGCAGGGCAAGAAGCAGCGCCCGCCGCGCGGCGAGGGTGGCGCGCCGCGCGGCGCGTCGGGGCGCGATCGTGCGCCCGAGCAGGACCGCGATCTCGACGGCTACGACGAGCCGCCGATGCACATTCCCAACCCGCTCGAGCAGACCTTCGACCGCCGCTTCGCCTCCGGCTCCAAGCGCATCTCGGCCGGCTTCGGTCGTCCGACCGAGGAGCCGGGTCCGGGCAACGGCGGCCAGGGCGGCAACCGCAAGGGCCAGGGCCAGGGCGGCGGCCAGCGTCAGCCCGATCCGATGCAGACCTCGGTGGGCTACATCGGCGCCGACGCCTATTTCGCCCGTCCGGGTGGCAACAAGGGTCGCGGCGGCCGTCGCCGCTGAGTCCCGCCCGGGTCGCCGACCCGGCTGACCTGCCGGCGACACGCGGCGAGGCTAGAATGCCGGGTTTTTCCCGGCATGCCGGCCTCGCGCGGCGTGATCCGCCGCCGGGTCCGCAGTCCTCTTCAACCGTCCATCTCCATCCCATTCAAGGAGTCAGAACATGGCCATCGAACGCACCCTGTCCATCATCAAGCCCGACGCCGTCGCCAAGAACGTCATCGGCCAGATCTACTCGCGCTTCGAAGGCGCCGGCCTGAAGATCGCCGCGGCCAAGCTGGTCCACCTGTCGCGCGCCGAAGCCGAGCAGTTCTACGCTGTCCACGCCGCCCGCCCGTTCTTCAACGATCTGGTCAGCTTCATGATCTCCGGCCCGGTCATGATCCAGGTCCTGGAAGGCGAAGGCGCGATCCTGAAGAACCGCGAGCTGATGGGCGCCACCGACCCGAAGAAGGCCGCTCCGGGCACCATCCGCGCCGACTTCGCCGACTCGATCGACGCCAACGCCGTGCACGGCTCGGACGCTCCGGAAACCGCTGCCGTCGAAGTGGCGTTCTTCTTCCCCGGCATGAACGTGTACAACCGCGGCTGATCCCTTCCGGATCCGCCCTTTCCAGCACGCATCAGCCATGACGGACGCGACGACCAATCTTCTCGACTTCGATCTCGAGGCGCTTTCCGCGTACTGCGAGCGTCTGGGCGAGAAGCGTTTCCGCGCCGTCCAGCTGTTCCGCTGGATCCATCAGCGCGGCGCGCGCGACTTCGACCAGATGAGCGATCTGGCCAAGTCGCTGCGCGCCAAGCTCGCCGGCTGCGCGACGATCCGTCCGCTGCCGGTCATCTCCGAACATGTTTCCGCCGACGGCACGGTCAAGTGGCTGTTCGACGTCGGCGCCGGCAATGCGGTCGAGAGCGTCTTCATTCCCGAGGACGACCGGGGCACGCTGTGCGTGTCCTCGCAGGCCGGCTGCGCGGTGGGTTGCCGCTTCTGCTCGACGGGGCACCAGGGCTTCTCCCGCAACCTCTCCACCGGCGAGATCCTCGCCCAGCTCTGGCATGCCGAGCACAGCCTGCGCGCTCGACTGAAGACGCCCGCCGGCGACCGTGTCATCACCAATGTCGTGATGATGGGCATGGGCGAGCCGCTGCAGAACTATGGCGCGCTCGTTCCCGCGCTGCGCGTGATGCTCGACGACCACGGCTACGGCCTGTCGCGCCGGCGGGTGACGGTGTCGACCTCCGGTGTCGTGCCCTTCATGGAGCGCCTGCGCGAGGACCTGCCGGTGGCGCTGGCGGTGTCGCTGCATGCGCCCGACGATGCCCTGCGCGACCCGCTGGTGCCGCTGAACCGCAAGTACCCGCTCGCTGAGCTGCTCGCCGCCTGCAAGGGCTATCTGGAGCGCGCGCCGCGCGACTTCATCACCTTCGAATACTGCATGCTCGACGGCGTCAACGACGGCGACGAGCAGGCGCGGGCGCTGCTGGCGTTGGTCGGCCCGAAGGGCCCGGCTGGCCGCGTGCCCTGCAAGTTCAACCTGATCCCGTTCAACCCGTTCCCGGCCTCGGGCCTGAAGCGCTCGTCCAGCGAGCGGGTGCAGGCCTTCGCGAAGATCCTGATCGAGGGCGGCATCGTCACCACGGTGCGCAAGACGCGCGGCGACGACATCGACGCCGCCTGCGGCCAGCTCGCCGGCGAGGTGCAGGACCGCACCCGCGCGGCCGAGCGCATGACCCGCGCGCCGGTGCAGGTGATCCGCCCGGTCCGTCCGGCCTGAAGCCCGGCCAGGGGTCTTCCCCGGCGCGGCCGCTTCGCCACCTCCGCCCACCATGCTTTCTGGGAGCGTCCTGATGCCGAAGACCCCGATCTGCCTGCGACCGCTGGCCCTGACGCTGCTGCTGGCGGCTGTCGGTGCGTCCGGCCTGCTGGGCGGCTGCGTCGCCGGCCCGGCCACCCCGGTGCCGATGGGCACCGAGACCGGCAACGCGCCGCAGATCGCGCAGGCGGCGCGGCGGGACCTGGTCACCGCCTCCGACGAGACCGAGCCGATGCGCCGGGTGCGCATCCGCACCGAGCTGGCGGCGGCCTATTTCGGCCAGGGCCAGCACGCCACCGCGCTCGACGAGGTCAAGCGGGCGCTGGCGGTCGACCCGCAGCATGTGCCGGCGCTGAGCCTGCGCGGCATGATCTACGCGGCGATGAGCGAATACGAGCTGGCCGAGGCCAGCCTGCGCGAGGCGCTGCGCCTGAAGCCCGACGACGCCGACACCCTGCACAACCACGGCTGGTTCCTGTGCCAGCGCCGTCGCTTCGACGAGGCCCGACGCCAGTTCGAGGCGGCGATGGCGGTGCCGCAGTACCGCGGCCAGGCGCGCACGCTGCTGGTGGCCGGCCTGTGCGAGGCCCGCGCCGGCGAGCTGCAGACCGCCCAGATCATCCTGCAGCGCAGCTTCGATCTCGAGCCGGGCAATCCGGCCACCAGCTTCAATCTGGCGGAAGTGATGATGCGTCGCGGCGAGCTCGAGCGCGCCTTCTACCATGTGCAGCGCCTGAACCAGACGCCTGAGCTGGTGCGTCCGGAAACGCTGTGGCTGGCCATCCGCATCCAGCAGCGCCGGAATCTGCCCGCGTCCGTGGAAGAATTGGGGGGTCAGCTGCGCACTCGCTTTCCGACATCGCGCGAGGCGGCGGCATTCGATCAAGGACGATTTGATGAGTGATGTGACAACGCCGGCGGCCGGTGCGCAGCCGACCGGATCGGCGGGCCGCCTTCTCCAGGCAGGCCGTGAACGGCGTGGCCTCGAGCTTGATGCCCTGGCGCAGCTGCTGAAGGTGCCGGTGCGCAAGCTGCAGGCGCTGGAGGCGGACCGCTTCGAGGAGCTGCCGGGCGCTGCCTTCACCCGCAGTCTGGCCCAGTCCTATGCCCGTCAGGTCGGGGTCGATGTGCAGGAGGTGCTGGCGCTGCTGCCGCAGGCCGTCGTGCCGCCGCAGCGGCTCGAGCATGTCAGCCGCGGCTTGCAGACCCCCTACCGCGAGGGCAGCGGGGCGCATTTCGGCGGCAGTGGCGGCCGAGGTGGCTTCGAGGGCTTCCGGCCGGTGCACGGCGTCGCGCTGGCGCTGCTGGCGCTGGCGCTGCTGCTGTGGCTGCTGCCGCCGCTGTCGACGCTGCTGCCCTCGCTGGGCCTGTCGAGCCGCAGCGAGCCGGCGGCCGAGGTCGCCGCCGGCAGCGAGGCCGCGGCCTCGAGCACGGTGGTCGTCGAGACCGTTCATGGCGTCCCTGCCGAGCAGGTGACGACGCCCGTGCCGCCGGCCGCCTCTGCCGTGCCGGTGATGCCCGTGCCAGTGGCCGCCTCGGCCCCGCCGGCTGCGCCGTCCGCGTCGGCCCCGGTGCCCGCAGCTGCTGCGCCGGCTGGCACGGTGGTGCTCAAGACCCGCGCCGCCTCCTGGATCGAGGTGCGTGATGCCGGCAATGCGGTGCTGCTGTCGCGTACGCTGCAGCCGGGCGAGACGGTCGGCCTGGATGGCGCGATGCCGATGCGGGTGCGCGTCGGCGTGGCCAGCGCGCTCGAGCTCTCGCTGCGTGGCGAGCCGGTCGACCTCAAGCCCTATACCCGCGACACCTCCGCCACCGTGGTGCTCAAGTGATGCTCAAGTGAGCTTCCGCCCTCCATTGCAGCGATGACGATGAACACCCGTCCCGATTCCGCCCCGATTCCTCTCGGCGAGGCCCTGCCGCGCCGCAGTCTCCAGGCCCGCGTGGTCTGGGGCTCGCGTGTGGTCACCGTCGGCGGCAGCGCGCCGGTGCGCGTGCAGTCGATGACCAACACCGACACCGTCGACGTGATCGGCACCGCCATCCAGGTCAAGGAGCTGGCGCTGGCCGGCTCCGAGATGGTGCGCATCACCGTCAACACGCCCGAAGCCGCGGCGGCCGTGCCGCACATCCGCGAGCAGCTCGACCGCATGCAGGTCGACGTGCCGCTGGTGGGTGACTTCCACTACAACGGCCACACGCTGCTGAGCCAGCATCCGGCCTGCGCCGAGGCGCTGTCCAAGTACCGCATCAACCCGGGCAATGTCGGCAAGGGTGACAAGCGCGATCGCCAGTTCGGCATGATGATCGAGGCGGCCTTGAAGCACGACAAGCCGGTGCGCATCGGCGTCAACTGGGGCAGCCTCGACCAGGAGCTGCTCGCGCGCCTGATGGACGAGAACCAGCAGCGCGCCCGGCCCTGGGAAGCGCGCCAGGTGATGTACGAGGCGCTGATCCAGTCGGCGCTGGACTCGGCCGGCCACGCGGTCGAGCTGGGCATGGACCCGGCGCAGGTGCTGATCAGCTGCAAGGTCTCGGGCGTGCAGGACCTGATCGCGGTCTACCAGGAACTGGCCAGGCGCTGCGATCACCCGCTGCATCTGGGCCTGACCGAGGCCGGCATGGGTACCAAGGGCACGGTGGCGTCTGCCGCGGCTCTGAGCGTGCTGCTGCAGCAGGGCATCGGCGACACCATCCGCGTGTCGCTCACGCCGCAGCCGGGCGAGGCGCGCACGCAGGAGGTGGTGGTCGCCACCGAAATCCTGCAGGCGCTGGGCCTGCGCACCTTCGTGCCGAGCGTCACCGCCTGCCCGGGCTGCGGTCGCACCACCAGCACCACCTTCCAGGAGCTGGCCAAGCAGATCGACGACTACCTGCGTGCGTCGATGCCGGTCTGGCGCGCCCGGTACCCCGGCGTCGAGAACCTGAAGGTCGCGGTGATGGGCTGCATCGTCAACGGCCCTGGCGAGAGCAAGCATGCCGACATCGGCATCAGCCTGCCCGGCACCGGCGAGGCGCCGGCCGCGCCGGTCTTCATCGACGGCGAGAAGGCGCTGACACTGCGCGGCGAGGGCATCGCCACCGAATTCCAGGCGCTGGTGCAGCAGTACATCGAGCGTCGCTTCGGCGGCGCGAACAAGGCCGCCTGAGAGCGGCTCTCTCGGCTCTCCCTTCACGTCTTCCTTCTCTGATGAGCGAAAAACTCCAGGCCGTCAAAGGCATGAACGACCTGCTGCCGCCGGACTCGGCGCGGTGGGAATGGTTCGAGGACAGCGTGCGCGCGCTGATGCGCCGCTACGGCTACTTCAGCGTGCGCACCCCGATCGTCGAGCCCACGCCGCTGTTCGTGCGCGGCCTGGGCGAGGTCACCGACATCGTCGAGAAGGAGATGTATTCCTTCGAGGACAAGCTCAATGGCGACGCGCTGACGCTGCGCCCGGAGGGCACCGCCGGCGTGGTGCGCGCGGTGGTGCAGCACAACCTGCTCTACGACGGCCCGAAGCGCCTGTTCTACATCGGCCCGATGTTCCGCCACGAGCGGCCGCAGAAAGGCCGCTACCGCCAGTTCCACCAGGTCGGCGTCGAGGCGCTGGGCTTCGCCGGGCCGGACGTGGACGCCGAGGTCATCCTGATGGCGCGCAGCCTCTGGCGTGACCTGGGGCTGACCGACGTGCGCCTGGAGATCAACAGCCTGGGCCAGCCCGAGGAGCGCAAGGCGCACCGCGCCGCGCTGATCGCGCACTTCGAGGCCAATCTCGAGGTGCTCGACGAGGAGGCGAAGCGCCGCCTGCACAGCAACCCGCTGCGCCTGCTCGACACCAAGAACCCGGCGATGCAGGCGGTGGTCGAGGCCGCGCCGAAGCTGATGGACTTCCTCGGCGAGGCGTCGCTGGCGCACTTCGACGCGGTGCGTGCGGTGCTGGATGCGGTCAAGCAGCCCTACCGCATCAACCCGCGCCTGGTGCGCGGCATGGACTACTACAACCTGACCGTGTTCGAGTGGGTCACCGACCGGCTCGGCGCGCAGGGCACGGTCTGCGGCGGCGGGCGCTACGACGGCCTGATCGAGCAGATCGGCGGCAAGCCGGCGCCGGCGGTCGGCTGGGGTCTGGGCATCGAGCGGGTGCTGGCGCTGCTGGAGGACAGCGGCGTGCAGGTGCCGGTGCAGGTGCCCGACGCCTATGCGGTCATCCCGGACGCCTCCGCGCTGGCGGTGGCCACCGTGACGGCCGAGGCGCTTCGCGCGCAAGGGCTGAAGGTGGTGCTGCACGCCGGCGGCAAGGACGGCCCCGGCAGCATGAAGTCGCAGTTCAAGAAGGCCGACGCCAGCGGCGCGCGCTTCGCGCTGGTCTTCGGCGGCAACGAGCTGGCCGAGGGCATGGTGGCGGTCAAGCCGCTGCGCGGCGGCGGCGAGCAGGTGCTGCGCCCGCTGGCCGATGTCGCCGGCTGGGCCGCGACGCTGGCCGCATAATTGCCTTCGTCTTCCTTCCGTCCTCATTCCAACAACGATTGCAGCGCATGGCCTCGCATCTCGATCTCGAAGAACAGGAACAGCTCGACCAGCTCAAGGCGTTCTGGAACAGGTTCGGCAACCTGATCCTGAGCATCCTGCTGGTGGTGCTGACCGCCTATGCCGGCTGGAACGGCTGGCAGTGGTGGCAGCGCGATCAGGCCTCCAAGGCCGGCGGCGTCTATGACGAGCTCGAGCGCGCGGTGCAGGCCGGTGATGCCGACCGCGCCGCCAAGGTCTTCGCCGATCTGAAGTCGCGCTATGGCTCGACCGCCTTCGCCGGACAGGGCGGCCTGCTGACGGCCCGGGTGCAGGCCGACAAGGGCCAGGCCGATGCGGCCCGCGCCACGCTGGAGTGGGTCGCGGCCGACGCCGGAGAAGACGAGTACCGCGCGATCGCGAAGCTGCGCCTGGCGGCGCTGAAGATCGAGGCCAG
The DNA here is from genome assembly GCF_023706025.1 of Sphaerotilus sp. FB-3. Lineage (NCBI taxonomy): Bacteria > Pseudomonadati > Pseudomonadota > Betaproteobacteria > Burkholderiales > Sphaerotilaceae > Sphaerotilus > Sphaerotilus sp. FB-3. Next base: position 81,221 of record NZ_BQWE01000007.1, read on the forward strand.
GCAGCCTGACGAGGCGCTGCGCCTGCTCGAGGGCCTGCCCGAGAGCTTTGCCGCGCTGGCGGCCGATCGCCGCGGCGACATCCTGCTGGCCAAGGGCCAGCGCGCCGAGGCGGTGGCCGCCTACCAGCAGGCCTGGAAGGGCCTGGAGGCGGGCGCAGACTACCGCCGCCTGGTCGAGGCCAAGCTCGGCGCGCTCGGTGCCGCGCCCGACGCTGCACCGGCCGCACCGGCTGACGGAGCGTCCAAGTGATCGCCCGCCGTGCCCTCGCGCTCGGCCTGAGTGCCCTGGCGGCGCTGCTGGCGGCCTGCAGCTCCAGCCCGAAGCCGACGCCCACGCCGCTGGAGCCGCTGCAGGCGAAGATTGCCGGCCGTCAGGTCTGGCGTCAGAGCCTGGGCACGCCGGTGGCCGGCCTGTCGGTCGCGGTGCTGGGCGACCGTTTCCTGCTGGCCAGCGCCCGCGGTCAGCTGACCAGTCTCGACATCGGCACCGGCGAGGTCCGCAGCCGGCTCGAGATCGGCGCGCCGCTGTCGGCCGGCGTGGGCAGCGACGGCCGCCATGCGGCGGTGGTCACCCAGGACAACGAGCTGGTGGTGTCCGACAGCGAGCGTGTCGTCTGGCGCACCCGGCTGAACTCGCGGGTCGTCACCGCGCCGCTGGTGGCCGGCGAGCGGGTCTTCGTCCAGGCGATCGACCGCAGCCTGTGGGCCTTCGATGCCTTCGACGGCCGCCTGCTGTGGTCGACGCCGCGCTCCGGCGAGGCGCTGTCGCTGCAGCAGCCCGGCGTGCTGCTGGCCTACCGCAACACGCTGCTGGCCGGCGTCGGGCCGCGCCTGACCGCGATCGACCCGATCAGCGGTGCGCTGCGTGGCCAGATGACGATCGCCGCGCCGCGCGGCACCAACGAGGTCGAGCGCCTGGCCGATCTGGTCGCGCCGCCCGCCCGCCTGGGCGAGACAGTGTGCGTGCGTGCCTTCCAGTCGGCGGTCGGCTGCGTCAACGCGGAGCGTGGCTCGGTGCTGTGGACCCGCCAGCAGGGCGGGCACCAGGGTGTGGCGATGGATGCCGAGTTCGTCTTCGGCTCGGATGCCAGCGACCGCATCACCGCCTGGCGGCGCAGCAGCGGCGATGTCGCCTGGAGCAGCGACCGTCTGCGCCACCGCGGCCTGAGCGCGCCGCTGAGCCTGGGCTCGACCGTCGTCTTCGGCGACGCCGAGGGCTGGCTGCATCTGCTGTCGCGCGACCGCGGCGAGACCCTGCTGCGCCTGCCCACCGACGGCAGCGCGATCGTCGCGCCGCTGGTGCGTTCCGGCCTGACGGTGCTGGCGGTGACCCGCGCCGGCAACGTCTTCGCCTTCCGTCCCGAATGAGCGGCGCCGCGGCCCCTCGCGGGTCGCGGTCTGCCGCTGTCTCTCCTGCAACAACAACGCGACGGCCCCGTTTCCTGGCGGCGTCGCAGATCGGATCTGAGCCATGAAACCCGTGATTGCCCTCGTCGGACGTCCCAACGTCGGCAAGTCCACGCTCTTCAACCGCCTGACGCGCAGCCGTGACGCCATCGTCGCGGACTATGCCGGCCTGACCCGCGACCGCCACTATGGCGACGGTCGTGTCGGCACCTACGAGTTCATCGTCATCGACACCGGCGGCTTCGAGCCCGACAGCTCCGAGGGCATCTACCACGAGATGGCCAAGCAGACCTGCCAGGCGGTGGCCGAGGCGGATGCGGTCATCTTCGTCGTCGACGTGCGTGCGGGCCTGTCGGCGCAGGACCATGACATCGCGCGCTACCTGCGCTCGACCGGCAAGCGCGTGCTGCTGGCGGCCAACAAGGCCGAGGGCATGAAGGACGGCCCGCAGCTGGCCGAGTTCTTCGAGCTGGGCATCGGCGAGCCGATTGCCGTCTCCTCGGCCCACGGCCAGGGCGTGCGCAGCCTGATCGACATGGCGCTCGAGGGCCTGGTGCCCGAAGAGGACGAGGAAGAGGCCGAGGTCGACGACGCCGACCGCCCGGTGCGGCTGGCGGTGTGCGGCCGCCCCAATGTCGGCAAGTCGACGCTGATCAACACCTGGCTGGGCGAGGAGCGGCTGGTCGCCTTCGACCAGGCCGGCACCACCCGCGACGCGATCCATGTGCCCTTCGAGCGCGATGGCCAGCGCTACGAGCTGATCGACACCGCCGGCCTGCGCCGCAAGGGCCGGGTGTTCGAGTCGATCGAGAAGTTCTCGGTGGTCAAGACGCTGCAGGCGATTGCCGACGCCAATGTCGTGCTGCTGCTGATCGATGCCACCGAGGGTGTGTCCGACCAGGATGCGCACATCGCCGGCTACATTCTCGATTCGGGCCGTGCGGTGGTCATCGCGATCAACAAGTGGGATGCGGTCGACGAGTATCAGCGCCAGATGCTGCAGCGCTCGATCGAGACGCGGCTGTCCTTCCTGAAGTTCGCGCCGCTGCTCAACATCTCGGCGCGGCGCCGCCAGGGCCTGGGCCCGCTGTGGCAGGCGATCGAGGCCTCCTGGGCCTCGGCGCGCTGCAAGATGCCCACGCCGGTGCTGACCCGGCTGCTGCAGGAGGCGGTGGCCTTCCAGCAGCCCAAGCGGGCCGGATCCTTCCGCCCGAAACTGCGTTATGCCCACCAGGGTGGGCAGAACCCGCCGGTGATCGTGATTCACGGCAATGCCGTGGAGCATGTCACCGACGTGTACAAGCGCTATCTGGAGAGCCGGTTCCGCGAGCATTTCAAGCTCGTCGGCACTCCGTTGCGCATCGAGTTGCGCGCCTCGCGCAATCCCTTCACGGAAAAGGATTCCTGAATCCCGGGACCCCGATACCGCGCGTGTGATAACGTGCGGCACTTCGACTCCACTTTTCCAACACGGAGCATATCGTGAGCAACAAAGGGCAACTGCTACAAGACCCCTTCCTGAACCTCCTGCGCAAGGAGCATGTTCCGGTCTCGATCTATCTGGTCAACGGCATCAAGCTGCAGGGCCACATCGAGTCCTTCGACCAGTATGTGGTGCTGCTGCGCAATACCGTGACCCAGATGGTCTACAAGCACGCGATCTCCACCGTCGTGCCGGGCCGTCCGGTGAACTTCCACGCGGCAGAGTCTCCCGAGCCGCACTGACCCCTGATTCCCCAGCAATCGCCCTCAAGGCACTTTCTCGTCCATCTTGACTGAAACGGCTTCTCTCGCGCCTCCACGCGCTGTTCTGGTCGGGGTGGATCTCGGCCCCGGGTCTTCCTTCGATCCTTCCCTGGACGAGCTGGCCCTGCTGGCCGAATCCGCGGGCGACCTCCCGGTCGCCCGCATCATTGCCCGCCGCAAGTCGCCGGATCCAGCCCTGTTCGTCGGCTCCGGCAAGGCCGAGGAGATCCGCCTGACGGTGCTCGAGCACCGCGCGCAGTGCGTGATCTTCGACCAGGCCCTGGGGCCCGCGCAGCAGCGCAATCTCGAACGCGTGCTCGGCGTCGAGGTTCTCGACCGCACCGGGCTGATCCTGGACATCTTCGCCGCGCGTGCGCGCAGCCATGAAGGCAAGCTGCAGGTCGAACTGGCCAAGCTGCAGTATCTGGCCACCCGGCTGGTGCGCCGCTGGTCGCACCTGGAGCGGCAGAAGGGCGGCCACGGCCTGCGCGGCGGCCCCGGCGAGACGCAGATCGAACTCGACCGGCGCATGATCGACACCCGCATCAAGTCGGTCAAGGAGCGCCTGGCCAAGGTCAAGCGCCAGCGCGGCACCCAGCGCCGTGCCCGCGAGCGCCGCGGCACCTTCCGCATCTCGCTGGTCGGCTACACCAATGCCGGCAAGAGCACGCTGTTCAACGCGATGGTCAAGGCGCGCAGCTATGCGGCCGATCAGCTCTTCGCCACGCTCGATACCACCGTGCGCCAGCTCTACCTCGAGGACGCCGGCTGCAGCGTCTCGCTGTCGGACACCGTCGGCTTCATCCGCGATCTGCCGCACGGTCTGGTCGAGGCCTTCCAGGCCACGCTGCAGGAAGCGGCCGATGCCGACCTGCTGCTGCATGTGGTCGATGCCGCCAGCCCGAACCGCCTCGAGCAGATCGAGGAGGTGATGCGGGTGCTGCAGGAGATCGATGCCGCGGGCATCCGCCAGATGCTGGTGTTCAACAAGCTCGACGCGCTCGAGGACGATGCGCGGCCGCGCGTGATGGTCGACCGGTTCGAGATCGAGCCGGGCCGCAGCATCGAGCGGCTGCATGTCAGCGCCCGCAGCGGCGAGGGGCTCGCGCAGCTGCGCGAGCGTCTGGCTGCGATCGTTCTCGAGGCGGACGAGCCGAGCCCGCCCGCCGAACATGATCCCCGTTTCGATCGCGACGGAACCATTGCCCCGGATTGGCGCTCCGACCCGGAGGATCATTTTCAACCCGCGCCGGATGCGGCGTGAGCCATGTTGTAATTCCGGACATGAACAACACGAAACCGATGGGTGAGCGCATCGTCTCGTCCCGCCTGGCCGATGTGGCTGGTGCAGCCCTTCATCTGGTGGCCGGTGCCGTCAGGCAGCTGACACGCCGGGGGCATGGCCCGGCAGGCGTCACCGTCCTGAACAACTCCGGACGCAATGACGGTCCGCCCGATCTCGACGAGCTGTGGCGCGACTTCAACCAGAAGCTCGGCGGTCTTTTCGGTGGCAAGGGCGGCCCGGGCTCGCCGACGCCTTCCGGTCAGCCTGACCCCTCGGAGGGGCGGGCGGTCGGCATCGGCGGCGGCCTGATCGCCGGCGTGGCGGCGGTGCTCTGGCTGGGCAGTGGCTTCTTCATCGTGCAGGAAGGCGAGCAGGCGGTCATCCTGACCTTCGGCAAGTTCAGCCGGACCGTCGAGGCAGGCATCCAGTATCGGCTGCCCGGACCGTTCCAGTCGCACGAGACGGTCAGCGTCACCCAGACCCGCTCGACCGAGATCGGCCGCAATGCGGTGGTGCAGACCACCGGCCTGCGCGACTCCTCGATGCTGACGCAGGACGAGAACATCGTCGACATCCGCTTCACCGTGCAGTGGCGGCTGAAGCAGGCCAAGGATTTCCTGTTCGAGAACCGCAATGTCGAGGAAGCGGTGGTGCATGCCGCCGAGAGCGCGGTGCGCGAGATCGTCGGCCGCAGCACGATGAACTCGGTGCTCTACGAGCAGCGCGACGCGATCGCGGTCGATCTGGTCAAGTCGATCCAGTCCCAGCTCGACCGGCTCAAGGCGGGCATCCTGGTGACGAACGTCAATGTGCAGAGCGTGCAGGCGCCCGAGCAGGTCCAGGCCGCCTTCGACGATGCGGTCAAGGCCGGCGCCGATCGCGAGCGTCTGAAGAACGAAGGCCAGGCCTATGCCAACGACATCATTCCGAAGGCGCGTGGCACCGCCGCACGCCTGATGGAGGAGTCCGAGGCCTACCGCGCACGGGTGGTGGCCCAGGCCATCGGTGACAGCGAGCGCTTCCGCAGCGTGCTGGCCGAATACCAGAAGGCCCCCGCGGTCACCCGCGACCGGCTCTACATCGACACGATGTCGCAGGTCTACTCCAATGTCAGCAAGGTCATGGTCGACTCGCGCAGTGGCAGCAATCTGCTCTATCTGCCGCTCGATCGGCTGATGCAGCAGTCGGCGGCCAACGCGCCGGTGCCGGCTCCTCAGGCGCCGGCTTCTGCGGCGCAGACGGAGCCGTCCGCAGGCGCGGCGGGAGGGGACATCCGTTCCCGTGATGGCCAGCGCGGTCGCGATCGTGACAGTCGCTGAGTCGATTCGCAGGCACAGGCCCCAGGAACAGGCAAGAACATGAATCGAATCGGACTGATGGGTGTCGGCGCGATGCTGGCGCTGATGGTGGGATCGTCGACGCTGTTCGTGGTCGACCAGCGCAACTACGCGGTCGTCTATGCGCTCGGCGAGATCAAGGAAGTGATCACCGAGCCGGGGCTCAAGTTCAAGCTGCCCCCGCCGCTGCAGAACGTCAAGTTCATCGACCGTCGTACCCAGACCCTCGACAGCCCCGAGACCCGCCCGATCTTCACCGCCGAGAAGCAGAGCCTGGTGATCGACTGGCTGATCAAGTGGCGCGTCACCGATGCACGCCAGTTCATCCGCAACACCGGCGTCGATCTGCGCAATGCCGAGGTGCGGCTGAGCCCGATCGTGCAGGCGGCGCTCAACGAGGAAGTCACCAAGCGCACCGTGGGCACGATGCTCTCGAGCGAGCGCGACAAGGTGATGCAGGGCGTGATGAAGCGGCTGCAGGACGACGCGAAGAACTTCGGCATCGAGGTGGTCGACGTGCGCATCAAGCGGGTCGACTTCGCCTCCACGGTGACCGAGTCGGTCTATCGCCGCATGGAGTCCGAGCGCAAGCGGGTGGCCAACGAGCTGCGCTCGCAAGGTGCGGCCGATGGCGAGAAGATCCGCGCCGATGCCGACCGCCAGCGCGAGGTCATCCTGGCCGAGGCCTACCGCGAGGCGCAGAAGGTCAAGGGCCTGGGCGATGCCGAGGCCTCGTCGATCTATGCCGAGTCCTTCGGCCGTGATCCGCAGTTCGCGAACTTCTATCGCAGCCTCGAGGCCTACCGCGCGAGCTTCCGCAACAAGACGGACGTGATGGTGGTCGATCCCTCGAGCGACTTCTTCCGCGTGATGCGCGGCGGCTCCGGCAGCGCGAAGTGACGCACGCGTGGGCGAGTCGCTGCTGACCGCGCTGGCGCTGGTGCTGATCGTCGAGGGGCTGCTGCCCTTCGCCAGCCCGGTGCAATGGCGCCGCGTCTTCGAGGAACTGCTGAAGATGCAGGACGGCCAGATCCGCTTCGTGGGCCTGATCAGCATCGTCTGCGGACTGCTGATGCTGGCTTTCCTGGCCGGCTGAGCCGTTGTCATCATGCCGACACCGACCCGCGGGCGGGTCGGCGATCTCGTGCTGCCGCGCGCAGGCCGGTAGAATCACGTTTTTAGTCCTTCCCCCACCGCTATGTCTTCTGCTTGGCTGCTGCCCGAGCACATTGCCGACGTCCTGCCCCACGAGGCGCGGCGCATCGAGGAACTGCGTCGCATCCTGCTGGACGCGGCGCGTGCGCATGGCTGCGAGCTGGTCATGCCGCCGATGCTCGAGCATCTGGAGTCGCTGCTCAGCGGCACCGGCCGGGCGCTCGATCTGCGCACCTTCAAGCTGGTCGACCAGCTCAGCGGCCGCACGCTGGGCGTGCGGGCCGACACCACGCCGCAGGTCGCCCGGATCGACGCGCATCTGCTCAACCGCGCCGGCCTGACCCGTCTGTGCTACTGCGGTCCGGTTCTGCACACGCTGCCGGCCGCGCCGGGCAGCACCCGCGAGCCGCTGCAGTTCGGTGCCGAGATCTACGGCCATGCCGGTCTCGAGGCTGACCTGGAGGTGCAGGAGCTGGCGATCGAGTGCCTGCAGCGCGCTGGCGTGCCGGGGCTGGTGATGGACCTGGCCGATGCGCGCCTGCTCACCGGCCTGCTCGACGGTCTGCCGCCCAAGGCGATCGACGCGGAAGCGCTGGAGGCGGCGCTGGCCGCGAAGGATCAGGCCGCCGTCGACGCGCTGACCGCGGCGCTGCCGCCGCAGGTGCGCGACGCGCTGCGGCTGCTGCCGGCGCTCTACGGTGGTGACGAGGTGCTGGCGCTGGCGCGCGAGCGCCTGCCGGCGCTGCCGCAGGTGACGGCCGCGCTAGACGACCTGCAGTGGCTGGCCAGCCATCTGCGTCGTGCCTATCCGGAACTGAGCGTCGGCTTCGATCTGGCCGATCTGGCCGGCTACGACTACTACAGCGGCAGCCGCTTCGCCGTCTACGCCGCCGGCAGCGCCGGCGCGCTGGTGCGCGGCGGCCGCTATGACGATGTCGGCGCGATCTTCGGTCGCAGCCGTCCTGCCGTCGGCTTCAGCCTGGATCTGAAGACGGTGGTCGGTCACGGCCATGTCGACGGCCGCCGCGCGGCGATCCTGGCGCCCTGGGGCGAGGATCCTGCGCTGCGCGCCGCGATCCGCCGACTGCGCGACAGCGGCGAGTCGGTGGTCTGTCTTCTTCCCGGCCACGAGCATGAGGCCGATGAATTCGAGTGCGACCGCGAGCTGGTCGATGTGCTCGGACAATGGGTGGTCCGGGCGCGCTGAGCGTCGCCGTGCTTCCCGCCTGACCCTCTTTCCTTTCGAACGGATACTTGAGATGGATACACGCAGTGCTGCGTCCGCCGGAACGCGCGGTCGCAATGTCGTCGTCGTCGGCACGCAATGGGGTGACGAAGGCAAGGGCAAGGTCGTCGACTGGCTGACCGACCATGCCGCCGGCGTCGTTCGCTTCCAGGGCGGCCACAACGCCGGCCACACGCTGGTGATCAACGGCAAGAAGACCGCGCTGCAGATCATCCCGTCGGGCATCATGCGCGAGGGTGTGCCGTGCTTCATCGGCAACGGCGTCGTGGTCGATCCGACCCATCTGCTGTCCGAGATCGAGCGCCTGGAGGCCGCGGGCCTGGATGTGCGCTCGCGCCTGTTCATCAGCGAGTCCTGCCCGCTGATCCTGCCTTTCCATGTCGCGGTCGACAAGGCGCGCGAGGCGCTGCGCGAGAACTCGGGTGCCGGCAAGATCGGCACCACCGGCAAGGGCATCGGCCCGGCCTACGAGGACAAGGTCGCCCGCCGCGCGCTGCGCGTGCAGGACCTGAAGCACCCGCACCGCTTCGCCAAGAAGCTGCGCGACCTGCTCGACCTGCACAACTTCGCGCTGACCGGCTACCTGAAGAGCGAGGCGCTCGAGTTCCAGCCGATCTTCGACCACGCGATGAAGCTGGCCGAGCAGCTCAAGCCGATGATGGCCGATGTGGGCGTGCTGATCGACCAGGCCAATCGCGCCGGCGGCTCGATCCTGTTCGAGGGCGCGCAGGGCACGCTGCTCGACGTCGACCACGGCACCTATCCGTATGTCACCTCGAGCAACTGCGTTGCCGGCAACGCCGCCGCGGGCTCGGGCGTCGGTCCGGGCATGCTGAACTACATCCTGGGCATCACCAAGGCCTACACCACCCGTGTCGGTTCGGGCCCGTTCCCGACCGAGCTGGACTGGGACACGCCCGGCACCGTCGGCCACCACCTGTCGACCGTCGGTCAGGAGCGTGGCACCGTCACCGGCCGGGCTCGCCGCTGCGGCTGGCTGGATGCGGCCGCGCTGAAGCGCTCGATCCTGATCAACGGCATCTCCGGCCTGTGCCTGACCAAGCTCGACGTGCTCGACGGCCTGTCGGAGATCCGCATGTGCACCGGCTACGAGCTGCACGGCGAGAAGGTCGACATCCTGCCGCTGGATGCCGACGAGATCGTCAACTGCGTTCCGGTCTACGAGACCTTCCCCGGCTGGACGGAAACCACGTTCGGCGTGACTTCGTGGGATGCCTTGCCCTTGAATGCTCGCCGTTATCTCGAACGGGTTCAGGAATTCATCGGTGCGCCGATCGACATGGTTTCGACCGGGCCTGACCGTGACCACACCATCCTGCTGCGCCACCCGTACAAGGGTTGATCAAGGAGTTCCCATGCTGACTGATGACGGCAAGCACCTCTATGTTTCCTGGGACGAGTATCACCAGCTGATCGAACGACTGGCCATCCAGGTCCACGAGTCCGGCTGGGAGTTCGACCAGATCCTGTGTCTGGCCCGCGGCGGCCTGCGCCCGGGCGACGTGATGTCGCGCGTGTTCGACAAGCCGCTGGCCATCATGGCCACCAGTTCCTATCGCGCCGAGGCCGGCACGATCCAGGGTCGTCTGGACATGGCCAAGTACATCACCATGCCCAAGGGCGAGCTGGCGGGGCGTGTCCTGCTGGTCGATGATCTGGCCGACTCCGGCGTGACGCTTCAGGCAGTGGTCGAGCGCCTGCGCGGCATGCCCTCGATCCGTGAACTGCGCTCGGCGGTGCTGTGGGTCAAGGGCGTGTCCTGCTACACGCCGGACTATTTCGTCGAGATGCTGCCCACCAGTCCGTGGATTCATCAGCCCTTCGAGGAATACGATTCGCTGCGCCCGGACGGCCTGCTGCGCAAGACCAGCGTCTGATGGCCTGATTCTCCGGCCGAATGCGAATGCAAAGGCCCGCTCACCGAGAGGTGAGCGGGCCTTTTTCATGGTGTCGGCAGCGATTCTTGTGACATGCGCGCCAATGGAAAAAGCCGGCGTGAAGCCGGCTTTTTCGTCTGTCTGGTGCCCAGGAGAGGACTCGAACCTCCACGGAGTTACCCGCTAGTACCTGAAACTAGTGCGTCTACCAATTCCGCCACCTGGGCCTTGAAATCCTTGACTACGAACGATGATCCGGATCTCGAAGATCATCGCAAGATGGTGCCCAGGAGAGGACTCGAACCTCCACGGAGTTACCCGCTAGTACCTGAAACTAGTGCGTCTACCAATTCCGCCACCTGGGCCTTGAAATCCTGAATACGAACACAGACCGGGATTTCAAAGGTCTGTGCAAGTTGCCGAATCTGGCGTATGCTGGATTCGTTGGTGGTGCCCAGGAGAGGACTCGAACCTCCACGGAGTTACCCGCTAGTACCTGAAACTAGTGCGTCTACCAATTCCGCCACCTGGGCTTTTGCGCTGCTTCGAAATTTTGTTTCGATCAGCGAAGAACGCCAGTGTAGCATGAGAAAAATTCGATCCGCAAGTGTTTGAGAAGGAATTTCGTTGAACAGCACGCTGATGAGTGAAGTGGAAGGCACGGTGCAGGGTCACCGTGACGGTCACGGCTTCGTGGTGGTGGAGGGCGGCGAAGCCGACATCTATCTGGCACCGCAGGAAATGAGGGCGGTGCTGCATCGCGATCGGGTCCGGGTGCGCATCGTGCGCTACGACCGCAAGGGCCGCCCGGAAGGGCGGGTGCTGGAGATCCTGGAGCGGCGGCGCGCGCCGATCATCGGCCGGCTGCTGCTGGAGAACGGCGTCTGGATCGTCGCGCCGGAGGACAAGCGCTATGGTCAGGACATCCTGATCCCGAAGAACGCCACCGCGAAGGCCGAGGCCGGCCAGGTGGTCGCGGTCGAGCTGACCGAGCCGCCCTCGCTGCACTCCCAGCCGGTCGGGCGCATCACCGAGGTGCTGGGCGACATCGACGATCCCGGCATGGAGATCGAGATCGCGGTGCGCAAGTACGAGGTACCGCACCGTTTTTCGCCCGAGACGCTGGCGCAGACCGGCAAGCTGCCCGACCGGGTGCGTGCGGTCGACATGAAGCAGCGCATCAACCTGACCGACGTGCCGCTGGTGACGATCGACGGCGAGGACGCGCGCGACTTCGACGATGCGGTCTACTGCGAGCCGGCCAAGGTCGGGCGGCGCAAGGGCTGGCGGCTGGTGGTGGCCATCGCCGACGTCAGCCACTATGTCAAGCCGGGCGACCCGCTCGATGACGATGCCTATGAGCGCGCGACCTCGGTCTACTTCCCGCGCCGCGTCATTCCGATGCTGCCGGAGAAGCTCTCCAACGGCCTGTGCTCGCTCAATCCCGAGCAGAACCGGCTCTCGATGGTCTGCGACATGCTGGTCGATGTCACCGGCGAGGTCGCTGCCTACCAGTTCTATCCGGCGGTGATCTGCTCGCATGCGCGGCTGACCTACACCGAGGTGGCTGCGGTGCTGTCGAATACCCGTGGTCCGGAGGCGCAGCGCCGCGCCGATCTGGTGCCGCATCTGCTGCACCTGCACGAGGTCTACCGCGTGCTGCTCAGGCAGCGCGGCACGCGCGGCGCGATCGACTTCGAGACCACCGAGACGCAGATCGTCTGCGACGACAACGGCCGCATCGAGAAGATCGTGCCGCGGGTGCGCACCGAGGCGCATCGGCTGATCGAGGAGGCGATGCTGGCGGCCAATGTCTGCGCCGCCGACTTCATCCAGGCGGGCAAGCATCCGTCGCTGTACCGCGTCCACGAGGGGCCGACGCCCGAGAAGCGGGTGGCGCTGCAGGCCTATCTGCGCAGCCTGGGCCTCAACCTGTCGGTCAGCGACGAGCCCAAGCCGGCCGAGCTGCAGGCGCTGGCGCAGCAGACCCGCGACCGGCCGGATGCGGCGCAGATCCACGCGATGCTGCTGCGCTCGATGCAGCAGGCGATCTACACGCCGATCAACAGCGGCCACTTCGGTCTGGCCTATGACGCCTACACCCACTTCACCAGCCCGATCCGGCGCTATCCGGACCTGCTGGTGCACCGGGTGATCAAGGCCATCCTGGGCAAGCGCAAGTACGCGCTGGTGGTGAAGTCCTCGATTCCCGGGGCGGCGCAGCCGCTGCGCCGGCGTCCCGGTGGCGCCTCCGCCAAGCCGATGCCCCGGATGGAGGGCATCGCGCCGCGCGATCTGGAGGTCTGGGAGGCGGCTGGCGCACACTGCAGCGCCAACGAGCGCCGCGCCGACGAGGCCTCGCGCGATGTCGAGGCCTGGCTGAAGTGCAAGTTCATGCGCGACCGCCTCGGCGAGGAGTATTCCGGCACCGTCAGCGCGGCGACCAGCTTCGGCCTGTTCGTGCAGCTCGACGAGCTCTATGTCGAGGGCCTGGTGCACATCACCGAGCTGGGCGGCGAGTATTTCCGCTACGACGAAGTCCGCCAGGAACTGCGCGGCGAGCGCACCGGCGTGCGCTATGCGGTGGGCGTGCGCATCCGGGTGCAGGTCAGCCGGGTCGATCTGGACGGGCGGCGCATCGACTTCCGCCTGGTGCGCGATCCGCTGGCGCCGGCGCTGCCGCCGGCCGCACCGGCCGGCAAGGGCGGGCGCGAGCGCGCACCGGCCCGGGCGCAGGACGAGCTGCAGTCGGTGACCGAGGCCGATCGTGCGGTGCGCCGCGCCGCATCACGCGAGCGTGACCGCACCAACAGCGCGCGGCCTTCGCGCAAGGCCGCCAAGCGCACGGCCAAGTCCGCAGGCAAGACCGCCACCAAGAACAGCGCGGCCAAGCGCCGGCGCTGATTCAGGCCGAGGCGGGCGACGACGGCTTCAGCCGTCCCACCCGTCAGGCACGATGCGGCTGGCCACCAGCGCCTGGCCGTCTGGTGCCAGGCGCTCGGCGCGGCGGCCATGCAGCCAGACGCCGCGGCGGGCTGCCAGCTCGGCTGCATCCCATGCGGATGAGTCGCCTGTCACGCGCTCTCCGGCGATCTGGCTCCACAGGCCGGCGATCCAGCCGGCCAGCACATCGCCGCTGCCGGGCGTGGCCAGCGCGGCATGGCCGCTGGCGTTGATCCAGGGCGCGTGATGTGGTTCAGGCCGGCCGATCAGCGTGCCCGAGCCCTTCAGTACCACCACCGCGCCGCTGCGGTCGGCCAGCTCGTGCACCGCGCGCAGCCGGTCGGCCTGCACCTCGGCGGTGCTGCAGCCGAGCAGGCGCGCGGCCTCCAGCGGATGCGGCGTCAGCAGCGTCGGTCGGCCCTGGGCGCCGCGCTGGCGCAGCGCCTGCATCAGTCGCGGATCAGCCGCCAGCGCGTTGAGCGCGTCGGCATCGAGCAGCAGCCGCCCGGCCTGCGCCAGCAGCGGCGCCAGTCGCGCGGCCACCGCCTCGCCGCCGCCGCAGCCGGCCACCACGGTGCTTGAGGCCAGGCGCTCGTCCGCCGGGGTCGGCGCGAACATCAGTTCCGGATGCACCGGGTCCAGGCGCGGCGCGTGCTCGTCGAGCAGGTCGACCCAGACACGACCGGCGCCGGCCCCCAGCGCCGCGCGCCCGGCCAGCAGCGCGGCGCCGCCCATCGAGCCGGCGCCGCCGAGAATGCGCACGTCGCCGAAGCTGCCCTTGTGCTGCGCATGACGCCGTGCCGGCCACAGCGCCTGCAGCCCGGTCGCGCCTTGCAGCCAGGCTGCCGGAGCAGGAAAGTCCGGGTGCGCGAGCTGCACGCCGAGGTCGTCCCACCAGATCTCGCCGGCCTGGTCGCGGCCGTGTGCGGTCAGCAGGCCCGGTGCCAGCGACAGCAGCGCCAGCGTCCAGCGCGCCTGCACGCAGGCAGCGCCGACCTCGAGCGCACCGGTGTCGCCAGGCAGGCCCGAGGGCAGGTCGACCGCCAGCACCGGCACGCCCGAGCCGTTGCACAGCCGGATCGCGTCGGCCACCGGACCGCTGGCCGGGCGCGCCAGGCCGCGGCCGAGCAGCGCGTCGATCACCAGGTCGGCGCCGTCGAGCGCCTGCGGCGCCAGCCCGGCGACGATGGCCACGCCGCCGAGCTCGGCCTGCCGGCGCGAGGCGGCGGCATCCGGCGGCCAGGCCTGGGCGCGTCCGTCGTCGCTGTCGCGGCCGATCACATGCAGCCGCACCTCGCGGCCGGCGCGGTGCAGATGCAGCGCTGCCTCGAAGCCGTCGCCGCCGTTGTTGCCGTGGCCGGCCAGCACATGGATGCGGTGCGCGTGCGGCGCCAGCGCCATCGCCAGCCGCGCCACCGCCCGGCCGGCGCGCTGCATCAGCGCGTGCGCCGGCAGCGCCTCGGCCGCCAGCGCATCCAGCGTGCGCGAGGCGGCCGCGTCATGCAGCGGCCAAGGGCCGGGCTGGCGATCCAGCCATTCGCGCAGCCGCACCGGCCGGTGGTCCGCAGGCAGGACGGGCAGAGCGCGGGCGGTCGATGCAGTCATGGCAGGGGATGCGGATGGGGCCAAGGAGCGCTGCTGGCTTGCGTGGCGGCCCAGCCTTCCGGCGTGACCACCGCGACGCCGAAGGCGCGCGCGCGTCGGGCCAGCCGTCGCAGCGCATGGTCGCGGGTGATCAGCCAGCGCGTGCGCCGCGACACCGCCAGGTCGATGAAGCACTGGTCGTCGGGATCGGTGCAGCGCAGGCGCTGCGGGTGGGGCAGCGGGCCCGGCGCGCTGACCGGCTGCGCCAGCCGAGCGACCTCGCGGCTGGCCGGCGCGTGCCGCTCGGCCCAGCGCATCAGCGTGGGCAGGTGCAGCAGCCGGCCGAGCACGTCGGTCAGCTCCTCCTGCATCGCCGGGCTGACGATCCAGCGCAGCCGCCCGGCCTCGACCGCCTCGCCGATCGCCAGCCCGCTGGCGTGCTGGAAGACCAGCCAGTCGAGCACGACATTGGTGTCGAGGATGACGTCGACCGCTTCGGTCGCTTCGGCTGCCTCGGGCGTCGCGGCGCTCATCGTGCGCTCTCCCGGGCAGGCTTCAGCGCGGCCTCGAGCTGCAGCGCCAGCGACAGCAGCCGGTCGTCGCGTCCGCCCAGGCTCCAGGCCATCAGGCCCACGGGCGCGGTGCCCGGCGCGTGGCAGGGCAGGCTGATCGCGCAGCCGTCGAGCAGGTTGACCACCGAGGGGTTGCGCAGCAGCCGCGCGTTGACCTCGAAGAAGGCGGCATCGTCAGCCAGCAGCGGGGCCAGCGGCGGCGGGGTCATCGGCACCGTCGGCGACAGCACCGCGTCGAAGCCGGCCAGCGCGGCCGACATGCGGCCGATCCAGTCGGCGCGCGCGGCGTGCAGCGCGGCCAGCGCCTCGGGCGTGATCGCCGCGCCGCGGCGGATGCGCGCGGCCACCCGCGGGTCGTAGCGCGCGCCGTTGCGCGCCAGCAGCTCGCGGTGCCAGGCCCAGCTCTCGGCGGCGGGCAGGCCGCCGTCCTGGGTCAGGCGCGGCAGCTCGTCGAGCAGCGGCAGGTCGATGAACTCGATCTGCGCGCCGGCCTGCGCGATCGTCTGCAGCGCACGCTCGAAGGCCGCGGCGACCGGCGTCTCCAGCGCGTCGAGCATCAGCGTGCGCACCACCGCGAGCCGTCGCGCGGCCAGCGGCACCGCGTCCAGGCGCACGATGCGGGCGGCGAGGATCTCGTGCAGCAGCACCGCGTCGCGCACGCTGCGGGTGATCGCGCAGACGGTGTCGAGGCTGGGCGCCAGCGGGATGCTGCCCGCGGCGGGTGTCAGTGCCTGGGTGTTCTTGAAGCCGACCAGGCCGTGCAGCGCCGCCGGGATGCGGATCGAGCCGCCGGTGTCGCTGCCCAGCGCCGCCACCGCCGCGCCTGCGGCCACCGAGACCGCGCCGCCCGAGCTCGAGCCGCCGGGCACGCCGGCCGGCGCGGCCGGATCGAGCACGGCCATCGCCACGTTGGCCGGCGTGCCGTGGTGCGGGTTGATGCCGACGCCGGAGAAGGCGAACTCGGTCATCTGCGTGCGGCCGATCAGCGCGGCGCCGGCCGCGCGCAGCCGGGCGACGGCCGGAGCGTCCACCGGGGCCGGAGGCTGGTCCGCCAGCACGACCGATCCGGCGCTCGTCACCTGGCCGGCGATGTCGTAGAGGTCCTTGACGCTGACCGGCAACCCGGCGAGTGCGCCTGCGGGCGCCGCGGCCGCGGTGCGGGCGCCCTGTTCGTCGATCGAGACGAAGGCGTGTGCGCAGCGCGGCGAGCGGGCCGCGGCCAGGGCCTGGTCGAGCAGCGTCAGGGCATCGGTGCTGCCTTCGTCGAGCTGCTTGCGCAGCGTGTGCAGGTCGGGGGTGTGCAAGGCTTGCTATACTCTCGGGGTTTGTCCGGTGCCGCGTCGAGTCGCGGCGTCTTCCCGACGCGTGGTGCGCCGGGAGCCGACCCCGGTGTTCGGGACGGATGAATCAATCCCGGATCCGACTGGCTGAAGGTGTTGCAGCGAGCTGCGCCCGTGCGGTGCGTCTCTCGCCTGCGATCCGAGTCGGATTCTAGATCCAACCTTTCAGGAGTGATCTCATGTCCTTCACGATGCGCGACATGCTCGAAGCAGGCGTCCACTTCGGCCACCAGACCCGTTTCTGGAACCCGAAGATGGCTCCGTACATCTTCGGCCATCGCAACAAGATCCACATCATCAACCTCGAGAAGACGGTTCCGCTCTTCGAGGAAGCCACCAAGTTCGCTCGCCAGCTGGCGGCCAAGCGCGGCACCATCCTGTTCGTCGGCACCAAGCGCCAGGCGCGCGAGATCGTCGCCGAGGAAGCTGCCCGCGCCGGCATGCCCTTCGTCGACCAGCGCTGGCTGGGCGGCATGCTGACCAACTTCAAGACCGTCAAGGGTTCGCTGAAGAAGCTCAAGGACATGCAGGCCCAGGTCGAGGCCGGCCTGGAGTCGATGAACAAGAAGGAAGGCCTGCTGTTCCAGCGCGAGCTGGCCAAGCTGGAAAAGGACATCGGTGGCATCCAGGACATGGCTGCTCTGCCTGACGCGCTGTTCGTGATCGACGTGGGCTTCCACAAGATCGCCATCGCCGAAGCCAAGAAGCTGGGCATCCCGGTCATCGGCGTGGTCGACACCAACCACAACCCGGACGGCATCGACTATGTCATCCCCGGCAACGACGACTCGGCCAAGGCCGTGGCGCTGTATGCCCGCGTGATGGCTGACGCCGTCCTGGAAGGCAAGAACAACGCCGTCAACGAAGTCGTCGAGGCCGTCGCCGGCGCCGACGAATTCGTCGAGGTCAGCGACGCCGCCTGAGTCCCCGCGACTCGGCTTGCAAGGGGCTGATTCAGCCCCTTTTTTTCAGGTTCAAGTTTCAGGTTTAGGAGAGTTTCAATGGCTGCGATTACCGCCAAGATGGTTGCCGATCTGCGCGCGAAGACCGACGCGCCGATGATGGAGTGCAAGAAGGCCCTGACCGAAGCCGACGGCGACATCGTCCGCGCGGAAGAGATCCTGCGCGTCAAGCTGGGCAACAAGGCCGGCAAGGCCGCCTCGCGCGTGACCGCCGAAGGCGTCATCGCCGCGGCCGTCAACGGCTCGACCGGCGCGATGGTGGAAGTCAACTGCGAGACCGACTTCGTCTCGAAGAACGAGATCTTCCTGTCCTTCGTGCAGTCGTGCGCCAACCTGGTGGCCGAGCACAACCCGGCCGACGTGGCCGCGCTGTCGGCCCTGCCGCTGGCGATGGAAGACTTCGGCCCGACGGTCGAGGACGTGCGCAAGGGTCTGATCGGCAAGATCGGCGAGAACATGTCGATCCGCCGCTTCAAGCGCTACGAGGGCGGCGGCGCGCTGGCCCACTACCTGCACGGCGTGCGCATCGGCGTGATCGTCGAGTACACCGGTGACGCCGTCGCCGCCAAGGACGCCGCGATGCACATCGCCGCGATGAAGCCGGCGGCGCTGTCGTCGGCCGAAGTCTCGGCCGAGCTGGTCGAGAAGGAGCGCAAGATCGCTGCCGAGAAGGCCGCCGAGTCGGGCAAGCCGGCCGAGATCGTCGCCAAGATGGTCGAAGGCTCGGTGCAGAAGTTCCTGAAGGAAGTCTCGCTGCTGGACCAGGTCTTCGTGAAGGCTGCCGACGGCAAGCAGACCGTGGGTGCCTACCTGAAGAGCGCCGGCACCTCGCTGGCCGGCTTCACAATGTTCGTCGTCGGCGAAGGCATCGAGAAGAAGCAGGACGACTTCGCCGCCGAAGTGGCCGCGCAGGTCGCCGCTGCCAGCAAGTCGGCCTGATTCCGGCCTGACTCCGGTCGAGGCGCGTGGTGCGATGGCGTCCCGCGTCTCGGCTGGCCTAAACTCGCGAGATCGTTTTTTCCGCTTATATCGAGGTCACTGCATGCCCGCATACAAACGCATCCTTCTGAAGCTCTCCGGCGAGGCCCTGATGGGCGATGACGCCTATGGCATCAATCGCGCGACCATCGTGCGCATGGTGCGCGAGGTGCAGGAAGTGACGGCGCTCGGATGCGAGGTGGCGGTGGTGATCGGCGGCGGAAACATCTTCCGCGGCGTGGCCGGCGGTGCGGTGGGCATGGACCGCGCCACCGCCGACTACATGGGCATGCTCGCCACCGTGATGAACTCGCTCGCGCTGGCCGACACGATGCGCCAGGAAGGCATGACCGCGCGCGTCATGTCGGCGCTGAGCATCGACCAGGTGGTCGAGCCCTATGTGCGCCCGAAGGCGCTGCAATACCTCGAAGAAGGCAAGGTGGTCGTCTTCGCCGGCGGCACCGGCAACCCCTTCTTCACCACCGACACGGCCGCCGCGCTGCGCGGCGCCGAGATCGGCGCGCAGATCATGCTGAAGGCGACCAAGGTCGACGGCGTCTACACCGCCGATCCGAAGAAGGATCCGACGGCGACCCGCTACGCGACCCTGACCTTCGACGAGGCGATCGGCCGCAACCTGGCCGTGCTGGACGCGACCGCGTTCGCGCTGTGCCGCGACCAGAAGCTGCCGATCAAGGTCTTCTCGATCTTCAAGCCGGGCGCCCTGAAGCGGGTGGTGCTGGGCGAGGACGAGGGCACCCTGGTCCACGTCTGATCCTGGGCCGCCATCCGGGTCCGCCGTCCAGAGTCTCAGGAGCAAAACGATGAGCATTGCCGACATCAAGAAGAACGCCGATGCCAAGATGGCCAAGTCCATCGAGGCCTTCAAGAACGAACTGCAGAAGATCCGCACCGGCCGCGCCCACCCGGGCATCCTGGACCAGGTGCAGGTCGAGTACTACGGCTCGATGCTGCCGATCAGCCAGGTCGCCAACGTCTCGCTGATCGACGCGCGCACCATCAGCGTGCAGCCCTGGGAAAAGGGCATGGGCGCCAAGATCGAGAAGGCGATCCGCGAGTCCGATCTGGGCCTGAACCCGTCCTCGCTGGGCGACCTGATCCGCGTGCCGCTGCCCGCGCTGACCGAGGAGCGCCGCAAGGAGCTGACCAAGGTGGTGCGCAACGCCGGCGAAGACGCCCGCGTGGCGGTGCGCAATCTGCGCCGCGATGCCAACGACCAGGCCAAGAAGCTGCTGAAGGACAAGCTGATCTCCGAAGACGACGAGCGCCGCTCCAACGACGACATCCAGAAGCTGACCGACCGCACGATCGCCGAGATCGACAAGCTGGTCCAGGCCAAGGAAGCCGAGGTCATGGCGGTCTGACGCGATGGCTGCAGCCCCGAAGTCCGCGAAGCCGGCCGTGCCGCGGCACATCGCCATCGTCATGGATGGCAACGGCCGCTGGGCCAACAAGCGCTTCATGCCGCGCATCGTCGGCCACAAGTACGGGGTCGACTCGCTGATCCGCGCGATCAACGCCTGTGCCGACCGCGGCGTCGAGTACCTGACGGTCTTTGCCTTCTCGTCGGAGAACTGGAAGCGCCCCGACGAGGAGGTCTCCGGCCTGATGAACCTGGTGTTGACCGCGGTGGCGACCTACCTGACGCGGCTGTCCGACCTGGGGGTGCGCATCCGCATCATCGGCGACCGGGCCGCGGTGTCGGAGAAGGTGCGCGCGGCCTGGGAGCATGCCGAGCGCAGCACCGAGGCCAACACCCGCATCACGCTGTCGGTGGCCTTCAACTACGGCGGCCGCTGGGACATCGTGCAGGCGGTGCGCCAGGCGGTGGCCTCCGGCGTGCAGGCCGATCAGGTCGACGAGGCGCTGCTGTCGCGCCACATGGCGATGGCCTATGCGCCCGATCCGGACCTGTTCATCCGCACCGGCGGCGAGGTGCGCATCTCGAACTTCCTGCTCTGGCAGATCGCCTACTCGGAGTTCCATTTCACCGACTGCCTCTGGCCGGACTTCGACGAGCGCGAGATCGACCGCGCCATCGCGGCCTTCGCCTCGCGCGATCGCCGCTACGGCGGGGTGAAGACCGACATCTCCGCCTCCGGCGAGAAGATCACGCTGGCCCCCGACGCCTGAGTCCTGGCGCCAGTCCCGACCCTCCGACACTGTCGCTTTCCGCATGCTCAAGCAGCGCATCATCACCGCAGTCCTCATGCTGCTGGTGCTTCTCCCGGCGCTGTTTGCGCAGGCTCCATGGCCCTTCGCGCTGCTGACCCTGGTGATGATCGCCGCGGCCGGCTGGGAGTGGTTCCGTCTCAACGGCGCGCCCGGCGTCCCGGCGCTGGCCGGTGGTGTGGTGGTGGCGGCCGGTTCGGCCGCGATGTGGCAGATCGGCTGGATCGGCCACAGTCCCGGCGTGCTCTGGCAGCTGGCGCTGCTGCTCTGGGTGCTGGGCGGCGCCTGGGTGCTGCGCCGGGGGGTCGCCGCCTGGCCGCAGGCGCCGTCGCTGCTGCGCCTGGCCGGTGGCGTGCTGCTGCTGTGGCTGGCCTGGCTGGCGATCGCCGAGGGGCGCGCGCGTGGCCTGAACTTCCTGCTGTCGGTCTTCTGCCTGGTCTGGATGGCCGACATCGCCGCCTATTTCAGCGGCCGCGCCTTCGGCCGGCGCAAGCTTGCGCCCGCCATCAGTCCCGGCAAGAGCTGGGAGGGCGTCTGGGGCGGCATGGCCGGCGTGCTGGCGCTGGCGCTGGCCTGGATCGCCTTCGACCGTCAGGGTCTGGCCGACGGGCCGAGCCTGTACACGCTGCTGCTGCAGCGTGGCGGCCCGCTGGGCCTGATCGTCTCCTGCCTGTTCCTGGCCGCGCTGAGCGTGGTCGGCGACCTGTTCGAATCCCTGGTCAAGCGCAGTGCCGGCGCCAAGGACAGCAGTGCGCTGCTGCCTGGCCACGGCGGCGTGCTCGACCGCATCGATGCCCTGCTGCCGGTGTGTCCGCTGGCGCTTGCCCTGATCTCCGCATGACCGCATCCCTGAACGCTCCGGCTGCTCCGGCGGGCGCACCGCGCCACCGCGTCACCGTGCTCGGCTCGACCGGCTCGATCGGCACGAACACGCTCGACGTGCTGGCCCGTCATCCCGACCGCTACGAGGTCTTCGCGCTGAGCGCGCACAGCCGTGTCGACGAGCTGGCGGCGCAGTGCGCGCGCTGGCGCCCGCGCTTCGCGGTGATGCCCACGGCCGAGCTGGGCCGCGCGCTCTCCGAGCGCCTGCGCGCCGAGGGTCTGTCCACCGAGGTGCTGACCGGCGCGGCCGCGCTCGAGCAGGTGGCGGCGCACCCGGAGGTCGACAGCGTGATGGCGGCCATCGTCGGCGCGGCCGGCCTGCCGCCGTGTCTGGCGGCGGCGCAGGCGGGCAAGCGGCTGCTGCTGGCCAACAAGGAGGCGCTGGTCGTCGGCGGCCAGCTCTTCATGGACGCGGTGCGCGCGGGCGGCGCCACGCTGCTGCCGATCGACAGCGAGCATTCGGCGATCTTCCAGTGCCTGCCCGAGGACCGCAGCACCTGGGGCCAGCGCATCGACCACATCGTGCTGACCGCCTCGGGCGGTCCGTTCCGCCAGCGCGATCCGGCGAGCCTGCGCGAGGTCACGCCCGAGCAGGCCTGCGCGCATCCGAACTGGGTCATGGGCCGCAAGATCTCGGTCGACTCGGCCACGATGATGAACAAGGCGCTCGAGGTGATCGAGGCGCGCTGGCTCTTCGACCTCCAGCCGCGGCAGGTGAGGGTGGTGATCCACCCGCAGAGCATCATCCACTCGATGGTGGTCTGTCGCGACCGCTCGGTGCTGGCGCAGCTGGGCACGCCCGACATGCGTGTCCCGATCGCCTACGGCCTGTCCTGGCCGGAGCGCATCGAGTCCGGTGCCGAGCTGCTCGACTTCCTGGCGCTGAAGGCGCTGACCTTCGAGGAGGCTGACGCGGCGCGATTCCCCGGCCTGCAGCTGGCCTGGGCGGCGCTGGAGGCCGCGCCCGGCAGCACCGCGGTGCTCAATGCCGCCAACGAGATCGCGGTCGAGGCCTTCCTGGCCGGGCGGCTGCGCTTCGACCGCATCCCTGCGGTCAATGCCGGCACGCTGGAGTCGCTGTCGATTCCCGCCGGAGCGGCCGGTTCGCTCGAAGGTCTGCTCGCGCTGGATGCGCAGGCCCGCCGCCATGCGACTGAACTCGTCGCCCGTCTGGGCGTCTGAACTCGCATGAACACCCTGATCGCCTTTCTCGTCACGCTCGGCGTGCTGATCGTCGTCCATGAATGGGGCCACTACCGGGTGGCGCGTGCGTGCGGCGTGAAGGTCCTGCGCTTCTCGATCGGCTTCGGCAAGACGATCTGGACGCGTCGCATCGGCGAGACCGAGTGGGCGCTGAGCTGGCTGCCGCTGGGCGGCTATGTGCGCATGCTCGACGAGCGGGAAGGGCCGGTGGCGCCGCATGAGCTCGACCGCGCCTTCAACCGCAAGTCGCTGCGCCAGCGCGCCGCCATCGTCGCGGCCGGACCGCTGGCCAATCTGGTGCTGGCGGTGCTGCTGTATGCGGCCTCGTCGTGGATCGGCACCCAGGAGCCGCGCGCGGTGCTGGGTACGCCGCCCTCCGGCAGCGTGGCCGCGCAGGCCGGACTGCAGGCCGGCGACTGGGCCCGGCGCTGGTCCGTCGAAGGCAGCGGCGAGTGGCAGGAGGTGGATTCGCTGATCGACCTGCGCTGGCAGGCCACCCGAGCCGCGCTCGACGGCCGCGACCTGCGTCTGGAGCTGACCCGCGCCGACGGCAGCGGCCGTCATGAGCGCCTGCTGCCGCTGGCCGGACTGGAGGCCGGCGAGGCCGATGCCGCGCTGGCCCGGCGCATCGGCATCGGTGCGGCCTATTCCGAGCCGGTCATCGGCGAGCTGGTGCCTGCCGGCCCGGCCGAGCGGGCCGGGCTGAGGCCGGGCGACCGGGTGCTGCGCGTCGATGCGCAGGAGATCGTCGATGCGGCCGCGCTGCGTGCGCTGATCCGCGAATCCGGCAGCCGCGGCGAGCCCGCGCCCCAGCAGTGGTGGGTCGAGCGCGATGGCCGACGCCTCGAGCTGACGGTGCAGCCGGCCCGGGCCGAGGAGCGCGGCCAGTCCTTCGGCCGCATCGAGGCGGTGGTCGGTGCCCGGCCGCAGACCGACCTGGTGCGGCTCGACCTGGTCGACGGCCTGCTGCGCGGCGTCGAGCGCACCTGGGACATGGCGACGATGTCGCTGACCATGTTCGGTCGCATGATCACCGGCGACGCCTCGCTGAAGAACCTGAGCGGTCCGCTGACGATCGCCGACTATGCCGGCCAGTCGGCCGAGCTGGGGCTGGCCTATTACCTGGGCTTCCTGGCGGTGGTCAGCGTCAGTCTCGGGGTCCTGAACCTGCTGCCGCTGCCCATGCTCGACGGCGGGCACCTCCTGTATTATCTGATCGAGGGTGCCATCGGCCGCCCGATCCCCGAGGTGTGGATCGCGCGGCTGCAGCGCGGGGGCCTGATGGTGATCCTGCTGATGATGTCGCTCGCCCTGTACAACGACGTGGCCCGCTACCTGGGCCTGCACTGACCGCATGCGCGTACCCGCCTTCCTCCCCGTTTCCTCTCCCCGAGCCTGCGCCGTCGCGCTGATGGTGGCCGCAGCCTCGCTGCCGGCCCTGGCGGTGACGCCCTTCACGCTGAAGGACATCCGCGTCGAGGGCCTGCAGCGCACCGAGGCGGGCACGGTGTTCGCGTCGCTGCCTTTCCGCGTCGGCGACACCTACAGCGACGAGAAGGGCGCGGCCGCCCTGCGTGCGCTGTTCGCCACCGGCCTGTTCAAGGACGTGCGCATCGAGATCGAGGGCCAGGTCGCGGTCGTCGTCGTCGAGGAGCGCTCGGTCATCGGCAAGGTCGACTTCACCGGCACCAGCGAGTTCGATCGCGACACGCTGATCAAGGCGCTCAAGGACATCGGCGTCGGCGAGGGCCAGCCCTTCGACAAGGCGCTGGCCGACCGCGCCGAGCAGGAGCTCAAGCGCCAGTACCTGACCCGCAGCCTCTACGGCGCCGAGGTGGTCACCACCATCACCCCGGTCGACCGCAACCGGGTCAACGTGACCTTCGCGGTGTCCGAGGGCGGCGTGGCGCGCATCCGCGAGATCCGCATCACCGGCAACGAGGCCTTCTCCGAGAGCACGCTGCTCGGTCAGCTCGACCTGACCACCGGCGGCATGATGACCTGGTACACCAAGAGCGACCGCTACTCGCGGGCCAAGCTCAATGCCGACCTGGAGACCCTGCGCGCCTGGTACCTGAACCGCGGCTACCTCGAGTTCAACGTCGACTCGACCCAGGTCGCGATCTCGCCGGACAAGCAGGACATCTCGATCACCATCAACATCCGCGAGGGCCGGCGCTACATCGTCACCGGGGTCAAGCTCTCGGGCGACTATCTGGGCAAGGACGAGGAGTTCCGCTCGCTGGTGTCGATCCGGCCGGGCGAGCCCTACAAGGCCGAGGAGGTCGCCGCCACCCAGAAGGCCTTCTCGGACCGCTTCGGCCTGTTCGGCCATGCCTTCGCGCGGGTCGAGCTGGTGCCGCGCATCGATCGCGACACCGGTCGGGTCGAGGTCCAGCTCAATGCCGATCCGGGCCGGCGCGTCTATGTGCGCCGCATCAACGTCTCGGGCAACACCAAGACCCGCGACGAGGTCATCCGGCGCGAGTTCCGCCAGTTCGAGTCCGCCTGGTATGACGGCCAGCGCATCAAGCTCTCGCGCGACCGGGTCGACCGCCTGGGCTACTTCAGCGAGGTCGACATCGAGACGCAGGAGGTGCCCGGCACCGCCGACCAGGTCGACCTGACGATCAACGTCAAGGAAAAGCCCACTGGCAGCCTGATGGTCGGCGCGAACTTCTCCAGCGCCGACAAGCTGTCGCTGAGCGGCTCGATCAAGCAGGACAATGTCTTCGGCTCGGGCAACTATCTGGGCGTGGAGCTCAACACCAGCAAGTCCTCGCGCACCCTGGTGCTGTCCAGCGTCGATCCCTACTTCACCCGCGACGGCATCTCGCGCTCGCTCGACGTCTACTACCGCACCAACAAGCCGGTCAACAGCCAGGGCGAGTCCTACGAGCTGGTGACGCCGGGCGCCTCGGTGCGCTTCGGCGTGCCGTTCTCCGACTACGACACGGTGTTCTTCGGCATCGGCGCGGAGCGCACCACGATGCGCTCGGCCACCGCGCTGCCGGAGGCCTTCTACCGCTATCGCGCCACCTACGGCCGCTCCAGCACCTCCTATCCGCTGACGCTGGGCTGGCAGCGCGACGGCCGCGACAGCGCGCTGGTGCCCAACGAGGGCCGCTACCAGCGGGTCAACATCGAGTGGGCCGCCTTCGGCGACACCCGCTACCTGCGCAACAACTACCAGATCCAGCAGTACTTCCCGCTGAGCAAGAAGCTGACGCTGGGCCTGAACGCCGAGCTTGGCTATGCCAAGGGCCTGGGCGGGCGCGACTATCCGGTGTTCAAGAGCTTCTACGGCGGCGGCCTGGGCACGGTGCGCGCCTTCGACCAGAACTCGCTCGGCCCGGTCGACGTGACCGGCGCCTATCTGGGCGGCACCCAGCGCGTCAACCTCAACGGCGAGCTGTATTTTCCCTTCCCCGGCGTCGGCAACGATCGCACGCTGCGGATCTTCGGCTACTTCGACGCCGGCAATGTCTGGGGCGAGGACGAGACGCCGACGCTGGCCTCGTTCCGCGCGTCGGCCGGCCTCGGCCTGTCGTGGATCTCGCCGGTCGGCCCGCTCAAGCTCAGCTGGGGCCAGCCGGTGCGGAAGTTTCCGCAGGATAGAATCCAGCGCTTCCAGTTCCAGATCGGTACCGCATTCTGATGATGAATTCACACTTCCGCCCGATGATCGCCCGCCTGTCCGCCGCCGCAGCCGCTGCGGCTGCCGCGGTGGCCCTGCTTGCGGCGCCGGCCGGTGCGGTCGCTCAGGAGCTCAAGATCGGCTATGTCAACAGCGACCGCATGCTGCGCGACGCCGCGCCGGCCAAGGCCGCGCAGGCCAAGCTGGAGACCGAGTTCGGCCGCCGCGAGAAGGAGCTCAACGATGCCGCCGCGCGGCTGAAGGCCGCCGCCGACAAGTTCGAGAAGGATCAGGTCACGCTGGCCGAGGCCGAGCGTGCACGCCGCCAGCGCGATCTGGTCGAGCAGGAGCGCGACCTGCAGCGCAAGCGCCGCGAGTTCCAGGAAGACCTGAACCAGCGCAAGAACGAAGAGCTGGCCGCGGTGGTCGACCGCGCCAACAAGGTCATCAAGCAGATCTTCGACAGCGAGAAGTACGACCTGATCCTGCAGGATCCGGTGGTCTTCGCCGGTCCGCGCGTGGACATCACCGACAAGGTGATCAAGGCCCTGAACGCCGCGCCGGCCAAGTGACGCCCGACTTCTCCGTGCGCCTGCACGAGCTGCAGGCCGGGCTCGGGGGAGAACTCGTCGCCGATGCCTCGGTGCCCGAACCGGGCGAGCGGCTGATCCGCCGCATCGGTCCGCTGCAGGGCGCCGACGCCGGCACGATCAGCTTTCTCGCCAATCCGCGCTATCGCGCCCAGCTGGCGGACACCGACGCCGGCTGCGTCATCGTGTCCGCCGCGGCGCGCGACGCGGTGCGCCCGGGCTGCGTCGCGCTGGTCGTGCCCGACCCTTACCTGCATTTCGCACGGCTCACCCAGTGGTGGGCCGCGCGCACCCGTCCGGTCGCGCCGGCCGGCATTCACCCGAGCGCGGTGGTCGCGCCGGATGTGGTGCTGGGCGAGGGCGTCTCGGTCGGCGCGCAGGCGGTGATCGAGTCCGGTGCGGTCATCGGCGATGGGGCGGTGATCGGGCCGCTGGGCTTCGTCGGCGCCGGCGTGCGGGTGGGCGAGCGCACCCGGCTGGCGCCGCGGGTCACGCTGATGCCCGGCACCCGCATCGGTGCGCGCTGCCTGCTGCACAGCGGCGTGGTGCTGGGCGCCGACGGCTTCGGCTTCGCGCCGGACCAGGGCCGCTGGGAGAAGATCGAGCAGCTCGGCGGCGTCGTCATCGGCGACGATGTCGAGATCGGCGCCAACACCTGCATCGACCGCGGTGCGCTCGACGACACCCTCATCGGCGCGGGCGTCAAGCTCGACAACCTGATCCAGATCGGCCACAACGTGCGCATCGGCGAGCACACCGCGATGGCGGGCTGCACCGGTGTCGCCGGCAGCACCCGCATCGGGCGCGGCTGCGCGATCGGCGGCGGCGCCAACATCCTGGGCCATCTGGAGATCGCCGACGGCGTGACCGTCTCGGCCACCAGCGTGGTCACGCACAGCCTGCGCAAGCCCGGCCACTACAGCGGGATCTTCCCGATCGACGACAACGCCTCCTGGGAGCGCAATGCCGCCACGCTGAGGCAGCTGCACACCCTGCGCGACCGCATCCGCGCCCTCGAGAAGCAAAGCAAGACATCATGAGCACGACGAACCCGTCCGACGAGACCTCCGCCACGCCGCAGCGCACCCCGATCACGATGGACATCCATCAGATCATGAAGAAGCTGCCGCACCGCTACCCGATCCTGCTGGTGGACCGGGTGCTCGACATCGAGCTGCACAAGAGCATCCGCGCGGTCAAGAACATCACCTTCAACGAGCCGATCTTCACCGGCCACTTCCCGCGCCGGCCGGTCTTCCCGGGCGTGCTGATCCTGGAGGCGCTGGCGCAGACCTCGGCGCTGCTGTCCTTCACCTCGATGGGCGAGCAGCTGACCGACGACATGGTGGTCTACTTCGCCGGCATCGACGGTGCGCGCTTCAAGCGTCCGGTCGAGCCGGGCGACCAGCTCATCCTCGAGTCGACGGTCGACCGGGTGCGTGCCGGCATCTACAAGTACAGCGCCCGCGCCACCGTCGACGGCATGCTCGCCGCCGAGGCCGAGCTGATGTGCACGATGCGCCGCGTCGGCTGAAGTCCCCGGTCGCTTCGTTCATGACGCAGATCCATTCCACCGCGGTGGTCGATCCGGCGGCCCGGCTGCATGAGTCGGTCGTCGTCGGCCCCTACACGATCGTCGGTCCGCATGTCGAGATCGGCGCGGGCACCACCATCGGCCCGCACTGCGTGATCGAGGGCCACACCACGATCGGTCGCGACAACCGCATCTGGCAGTTCTGCTCGCTGGGCTCGGACCCGCAGGACAAGAAGTACGCCGGCGAGCCCACGCGGCTGGAGATCGGCGACGGCAACACCTTCCGCGAGTTCTGCACCGTCTCGACCGGCACCGTCCAGGACGAGGGCGTCACCTGCATCGGCGACGACAACTGGATCATGGCCTATGTGCATGTGGCGCACGACTGCCGCATCGGCAGCCACACCATCATGGCCAATGTCACCACGCTGGCCGGGCATGTGCGGGTGGGCGATTGGGCGATCCTCGGGGGACTCACCGGCGTGCACCAGTTCAGCCGGGTCGGCGCGCACGCGATGGCGGGATTCGCCTCGCGCATCGCGCAGGACGTGCCGCCCTTCGTGATGGTGGCGGGCAACCCCTGCGAGGCGCACGGCTTCAACCAGGAAGGCCTCAAGCGCCGCGGCTTCGGCCCGGAGCGCATCCTGGCCGTCAAGCAGATGTACCGCGCGCTCTACCGCAAGGGCCTGACGCTGGAGGCCGCCCGCGCCGAGATCGAGACGCTGCGCGCCGAGCATCCCGAGGCCGAGGCCGACATCGCGATGATGCTCGACTTCCTGGCCTCGGCCGGCCGGGGCATCGTGCGCTGACGGGTCGACAGGCTGACGATGACGATGAGCGATCCGCGCCTGGGCATGGTGGCCGGCGAGCCCTCCGGCGACCTGCTCGCCCAGCTGCTGCTGGGCGGGCTGAAGCAGCGCTGGCCGGCGCTGCAGTCCTTCGGGCTGGGCGGCCCGCAGATGCAGACCCAGGGCTTCGACGCCTGGTGGAACTACGACCTGCTGGCGGTGCACGGCTACAGCCTGGAGCTGCTGCTGCGGCTGCGCCGGCTGTTCGCGCTGCGCGCCGAACTGGGCGACCGGCTGCTGAAGGAGCGCCCCGACGCCTTCATCGGGGTCGACGCGCCCGACTTCAACCTCGGCCTGGAGGCCCGGCTGAAGAAGGCCGGCACCAGGACCATCCACTTCGTCAGCCCGTCGATCTGGGCCTGGCGGGGCGGGCGGATCCACAAGATCCGCGAGGCGGTCGACCATGTGCTGTGCCTGTTCCCCTTCGAGCCGGAGATCTACCAGCGCGCCGGCATCGCCGCGAGCTATGTCGGCCATCCGCTGGCCGACGCGATCCCGCTGGAGGTGCCGCGCGAGGCGGCCCGCACCGCGCTGGGCCTGCCGCTGGATGCGCGCGTGATCGCGCTGCTGCCGGGCAGCCGGCGCGGCGAGGTGCGCCACATCGCCCCGGCCCTGCTGGGTGCGGCGGCGCGGCTGGCCAAGCAGAACCCCGACCTGCGCTTCGTGCTGCCGGCCATGCGCGGGGTGCGCGACCTGCTCGATCCGATGGTGGCGAAGTTCGCCGGCCAGTTCGACCTGCAGGTGCTCGACGGCCGCTCGCACGAGGCGCTGGCCGCCTGCGACCTGACGCTGATCGCCAGCGGCACCGCCACGCTGGAGGCGGCGCTGTTCAAGCGGCCGATGGTCATCACCTACAGCATGCACTGGCTGTCGTGGATCCGCATGCAGGGCATGGCCTACCAGCCCTGGGTCGGCCTGCCCAACATCCTGCTGCGCGGCTTCGTCGTGCCGGAGCTGCTGCAGGACTCCTGCACGCCCGAGGCGGTCGCGCAGGCGGCGCAGCAGTGGCTGGACCGCCCCTCGCGCTGCGAGGGCGTCGGCCAGCGCTTCGCCGAACTCCATCATCTGCTGCGCCAGGACACGGCGCGCCGGGCCAGCGATGCGGTCGCGCAGGTCCTCGGCCGCTGATGGCGAGGCGGCTGTGCCCGAGCCTGCGCAGTTCGCCTTCGTCTTCGATCGTCCCGGCCTGATGGCCGGCGTGGACGAGGCCGGGCGCGGCCCGCTGGCCGGGCCGGTGGTGGCCGCGGCGGTCATCCTGGACGAGCTGCAGCCGATCGACGGCCTGGGCGACTCCAAGGCGCTGACCGCACGCCGGCGCGAGCGGCTCTTCGACGAGATCCGCGCCAAGGCGCTGGCCTGCTGCATCGCCGAGGCCAGCGTCGAGGAGATCGACCGGCTCAACATCCTGCACGCGACGATGCTGGCGATGCGCCGCGCGGTCGAGGGCCTGCGCCTGCGCCCGGCCAGGGTGCTGGTCGACGGCAACCGCATTCCGACGCTGCGCATCCCGGCCGAGGCCATCGTCAAGGGCGATGCCAAGGTCGCCGCCATCTCGGCGGCCTCCATCCTGGCCAAGGTCCACCGCGACCGGCTCTGCGCCGAGCTGCACACCCTCCACCCGGGCTACGGCTTCGATGTCCACAAGGGCTATCCGACCGCCGCCCATCTCGACGCGCTCAGGCGCCTCGGGCCCTGCGAGCAGCATCGCCGCTCCTATGCCCCGGTGCGCCGCGCCGAGCTCGAACACGCCTGCCGAAGCCCCCGATGAGAGAACCCCGCCACATCAGCTCGCGCGCGCATGCGCTGGTCAAGACGCTGCACCGGCTGGCCACCGAGCCGGCCGCCTCCCGGCGCCTCGGCCAGGTCTGGCTCGAGGGCGATCATCTGGCGCGTGCCTTCCTGGCGCGGGGCGGACGGGCGGCGCTGGCGGTGGTCGGCGCCTCGGCCTGGCTGCAGCCGGGGCCGCGCGAGCTGGCGCTGCAGGCCGCCGAGATCGTCGTGATCGACGACGCGCTGCTGCCCGAGATCAGCTCGCTGGAGTCGCCCGCGCCGATCGGCTTCCTGATCGACCTGCCCTCAAGCGGCCAGCAGCCGCTGCCCGGCGTGGCCACCGTGGTGCTCGACCGGCTGCAGGATCCCGGCAATGTCGGCACCATCCTGCGCAGCGCTGCGGCGCTGGGCGTGCGCCAGGTGCTGGCGATGAAGGGCAGCGCGGCGCTGTGGTCGCCGAAGGTGCTGCGCGCCGGCATGGGCGCGCACTTCGCGCTGCATCTGGTCGAGGCGCTGGCGCCTGACGATCTGGACGCGCTGGCGGTGCCGCTGGTGGCCACCAGCTCGCATGCCGCGGCCGCGATCGACCAGCTGGCATTGCCCGCCCCCTGTGCCTGGGTCTTCGGCCACGAAGGGCAGGGCGTGGGCCCGGAGCTGATGGCGCGCTGCGCGCTGACGGTGACGATCCCGCAGCCTGGCGGCGAGGAGTCGCTCAACGTGGCCGCAGCCACCGCGATCTGCCTGTACGAGTCGGCCCGCCAGTCGCGCCGCTGAGCTTCAGTAGATCAGCCGGTCCGGGCGCAGATCGCGCAGGATGGTGGTGGCGATCTCCTCGATCGACTTGTGGGTCGACGACAGCCAGGCGATGCCCTCGCGCTTCATCATCGCCTCGGCCTCGTTGATCTCGTAGCGGCAGTTCTCCAGCGCGGCGTACTTGCTGCCCGGGCGGCGCTCGTTGCGGATCTGGCTGAGCCGGTCGGCGTCGATCGTCAGGCCGAAGCACTTGTGGCGGTGCGGCAGCAGCATCGTGGGCAGCTTGCCGCGCTCGAAGTCCTCGGGAATCAGCGGGCAGTTGGCGGCCTTGATGCCGTGCTGCATCGCCAGATAGAGCGAGGTCGGCGTCTTGCCGCAGCGGCTCACGCCCACCAGGATCACGTCGGACTCGGCCAGATTGCGCGCCGACTGGCCGTCGTCATGCGCCAGCGAGAAGTTGATCGCCTCGATGCGGTCGTGGTACTCCTGACTCTTGGCGACATCGGAGAAGCGCCCGACGCGGTGGTTGCTCTTCATGCCCAGCTCGGCCTCGATCGGCTCGACGAAGGTGCGGAACATGTCGAGCACCAGCGCGTTGGCATCCGCGGTCAGCCGCTCGCGCACCAGCTCGTTGGCCAGCGTGATGAACACGATCGGGCGCACGCCTTCCTGCGCAGCCGTCATGTTGATCTCCCGCACCACCTGCTCGGCCTTGTCCTCGGTGTCGATGAAGGGGCGCCGGACATGGCGTGGCTTGGTCGCGAACTGGGCGAGGATCGACTTGCCGAAGGTCTCGGCGGTGATGCCGGTGCCGTCGGAAACGAAGAAGACTGTGCGGTTGGGCATGAGCAGATGCGTATTGATGCTTAAGGGTACATGTCGGGTACATGATAGGCCGGGATGACCCTAGAATGGCCGGCAATTCGCTTCCACTGCCGATGCCGCGCCGCCCCGCCCACGCCCACCCAGAACGACGACAAGCGCGTCGGGTGACTGGCCGCGCCGCCACCGTTCCCGTCTGCCCTGGCTGCCTTCTGCGCCGCGGGGACCGGTCCGGCCCGGAAGCTCCGGTTTTTCTACATCATGGAGCTTTGTCATGTCTTCAACCCATCTGGAAACCGCCCTGGTCGTCCCGTTCGAGCAGCTGCGGATGACCGACGTCGACACGGTCGGCGGCAAGAATTCCTCCCTCGGTGAAATGATCAGCCAGCTGGCGGCCTCGGGCGTTCGCGTGCCCGGCGGCTTCGCCACGACCGCTCACGCCTTCCGCGAGTTCCTGAAGGCCAGCGACCTGACCGGCAAGATCAATGCCCGCCTCGACAACCTGAACACCGACGATGTGCGCGCGCTGGCCGAGGCCGGTGCCGAGATCCGTGGCTGGGTCGAGAGCGCGCCGTTCCCGGCCGACCTCGAGGCGGCGATCCGTGCCGAGTTCGCTCGCCTGACCGAGGGCAGCCCGGAGGCGTCCTTCGCGGTGCGCTCGTCGGCCACCGCCGAGGATCTGCCCGATGCCTCCTTCGCCGGCCAGCAGGAATCCTTCCTGAACGTCGTCGGCATCGAGGACGTGCTGCACAAGATCAAGGAAGTGTTCGCGTCGCTCTACAACGACCGGGCGATCTCCTACCGCGTGCACAAGGGCTTCGCGCACGCGGATGTGGCGCTGTCGGCCGGCATCCAGCGCATGGTGCGCTCGGACCTGGGCGCGGCCGGCGTGATGTTCACGATGGACACCGAGTCGGGCTTCCAGGACGTGGTCTTCATCACCTCCAGCTATGGCCTGGGCGAGACGGTGGTGCAGGGCGCGGTCAACCCGGACGAGTTCTATGTCCACAAGCCGGCGCTGCAGCGCGGCAAGTCCGCGGTCATCCGCCGCAACCTCGGCTCCAAGCTGATCCGCATGGAGTTCGCCACGCCGGAGGAAAAGGCTGCCACGAAGAAGCTGGTCAAGACCACCGACACGCCGCCTGAGCTGCGCAACCGCTACTCGCTGACCGACGAGGAGGTCACGCAGCTGGGCCGCTACGCACTGATCATCGAGCAGCACTACGGCCGCCCGATGGACATCGAGTGGGGCAAGGACGGCGTCGACGGCCAGCTCTACATCCTGCAGGCCCGTCCCGAGACGGTGAAGAGCCAGGCCGCCGGCAAGGTGGAGCACCGCTACAAGCTCAAGGGCGCTGACCGCATCGTGCTGGCCGAAGGCCGCGCGATCGGCCAGAAGATCGGCACCGGCCCGGTCCGCCTGGTCCACTCGATCTCCGAGATGGAGCGGGTGCAGCCCGGCGACGTGCTGGTCACCGACATGACCGACCCGAACTGGGAGCCGGTGATGAAGCGCGCCAGCGCCATCGTCACCAACCGCGGCGGGCGCACCTGCCATGCGGCGATCATCGCCCGCGAGCTGGGCATCCCGGCGGTGGTCGGCTGCGGCGACGCCACCGAGCTGCTGAAGGACGGCCAGCTGGTCACGGTCGCCTGCTCGGAAGGCGACACCGGCTACATCTACGACGGCCTGCTCGAGATGGAGGTCAGCGAGGTGCAGCGCGGCGAGCTGCCGTACTCGCCGGTCAAGATCATGATGAACGTCGGCAACCCGCAGCTGGCCTTCGACTTCTGCCAGATGCCGAACTCCGGCGTCGGCCTGGCCCGACTCGAGTTCATCATCAACAACAACATCGGCGTGCACCCGAAGGCGATCCTCGACTATCCGAACATCGATTCCGACCTGAAGAAGGCGGTCGAGTCGGTGGCGCGCGGCCACGCCAGCCCGCGTGCCTTCTATGTCGACAAGCTGACCGAGGGCATCGCCACCATCGCCGCGGCCTTCTGGCCCAAGCCGGTGATCGTGCGCCTGTCGGACTTCAAGTCCAACGAGTACCGCAAGCTGATCGGCGGCAGCCGCTACGAGCCGGAGGAAGAGAACCCGATGCTGGGCTTCCGCGGCGCGGCGCGCTATGTCAGCAAGGAGTTCGGCGAGGCCTTCGCGATGGAGTGCGAGGCGCTCAAGCGCGTGCGCAACGACATGGGCCTGACCAACGTCGAGATCATGGTGCCCTTCGTGCGCACCCTGAAGCAGGCTGAGCGCGTCGTCGACATGCTGGCCGAGCAGGGCCTCAAGCGCGGCCAGAACGAGCTGCGCCTGATCATGATGTGCGAGATCCCGAGCAACGCCATCCTGGCCGAGCACTACCTGGAGTTCTTCGACGGCATGTCGATCGGCTCGAACGACCTGACGCAGCTGACGCTGGGTCTGGACCGCGACTCCGGCCTGGAGCTGCTGGCGGCCGACTTCGACGAGCGCGATCCGGCGGTCAAGGCGCTGATCGCGCGCGCCATCGCCGCCTGCCGCGCCCGCGGCAAGTACATCGGCATCTGCGGCCAGGGCCCCAGCGACCACCCCGACTTCGCCGACTGGCTGGCCCAGGAAGGCATCGTGTCGATCTCGCTGAACCCCGACACGGTGGTCGACACCTGGCAGCGTCTGGCCAAGCGCTGATCGGGTGCTGATCCGGCACTGATCCGACCTCATCGAGGGCTCGTCCGGCAGGGCGGGCCCTGTCGGCCTCTTGGTGTCAGTCCCGTGGTACCGGGGGATGCATGCGCGCACAATTCACGCCGAGGTGACAAGCATGCAAGGCGAGAAGGTGGGCGAATCGGCCATGAGAGCAAGGGTGTACTGGCGACGGGTGCGTCTCTGGACCGTGCTGGGGCTGGTGCTGTGGTTCGGTGTCACCCTGGCGGTGTCGTGGTGGTCGTCGGCGCTTGACGCCTGGCGGGTCGGGCGCATGCCGGCGGGCTACTGGTGGGCGACCCAGGGTGCGATCGCCGTCTATCTGCTGATCATCGTCGGCCATGGCTGGGTGATGGACCGCCTCGAGCGGCGCTGCGCGGAGGCCGAGTCCGGCGCCCGCGTGTCATGACGGGGCCGGATCTGTCGACCTCCGAGGAAACGCGGGTCTTCACCCGCACGCTCAACCGGCGCTATGCCTTCTACACCCTGTGCGTGCTGGTGTTCGTCGGCCTGCTGGCGGCGCTCGAGCATGCGGGCTGGCCGCGCAGCTGGATCGGCGGCACCTTCCTGATCGCCACCGTCGCGGTCTATGCGGCCATCGGCCTGATGTCGCGCACCACCGACGAGGCCGAGTACTACGTCGCCGGCCGTCGGGTGCCGGCGGTCTACAACGGCATGGCCACCGCGGCCGACTGGATGTCGGCCGCCTCCTTCATCGGCACCGCCGGCGTGCTCTATCTGCAGGGCTTTGCCGGTCTGGCCTACATCCTGGGCTGGACCGGGGGCTACTGCCTGGTCGCGCTGCTGCTGGCGCCCTATCTGCGTCGGCTCGGCTGCTTCACCATTCCCGAGTTCCTGGGGGCGCGCTATGGCGGCACCTGGCCTCGGCTGGTCGGGGTGATCGCGGTGACGCTGGTGTCCTTCGTCTATGTGGTGGTGCAGATCTACGGCGTCGGGCTGATCACCTCGCACCTGACCGGCTTCAGCTTCGAGATCGGCATCTTCGTCGGGCTGGGCGGGGTGCTGGTGTGCTCCTTCCTGGGCGGCATGCGTGCGGTCACCTGGACCCAGGTGGCGCAGTACATCGTGCTGATCATCGCCTACCTGACGCCGGTGGTCTGGCTGTCGCTGAACCAGACCGGCAGTCCCTTCCCGCTGTTCTCCTATGGCCAGCAGCTCGAGCATGTCTCGCTGCGCGAGCAGATGCTCAAGGACGATCCGGCCGAGCTGGCGGTGATCCGCCAGCTCGAGGTGCGTGCGGCCGATGCCCGCCACAAGCTCGACGATGTGCGCCAGGCCATGGCCGACGATGTCGAGACGCTGACGGCGCAGGCCCGGGCGCTGCAGGCGGCCGACGCCGCGCCCTCTCGCATCCAGCAGGTCGAGCGTCGCCTGCTGACCCGGCCGCAGACCGAGGAGGAGGCTCGCCAGGTCTATCAGCGCGAGTACGAGGAGGCGCTGCAGCGCGCCCGGCCGCTGGGCGGGCTGCCGCCCCAGGCCCAGCCGCTGGTGGCCGGAGACCCGCGAGGCGATGCCCAGCAGCGGCGCGACTACGAGGAGGGCCGGCGCAACTTCCTGGCCCTGGTGCTGTGCCTGATGCTGGGCACCGCGGCGATGCCGCATGTGCTCACGCGCTACTACACCACGCCCTCGGTCAGCGAGGCGCGCCGCTCGGTCGGCTGGTCGCTGTTCTTCATCGCGCTGCTGTACCTGGCCGCGCCGGCCCTGGCGGTGATGGTCAAGTACGAGGTCTTCACCAATCTGGTCGGCCTGCCTTTCGACCAGCTGCCGGGCTGGATCCGGCGCTGGGCCAAGCTCGACCCCTCGCTGGTCTCGGTCGAGGACATCAACGGCGACGGCCTGCTGCAGCTCGCCGAGCTGCACCTGGGCGGCGACGTGATCGTGCTGGCGGCGCCCGAGATCGGCGGGCTGCCGCTGGTGGTGACCTATCTGGTGGCCGCCGGCGGTCTGGCCGCGGCGCTGTCGACCGCCGACGGCCTGCTGCTGACCATTTCCAATGCGCTGTCGCATGACTTCTACTTCCGCTTCGTCAACCCGCGCGCACCGGCGATGCGCCGGGTGATGCTGTCGAAGTTCCTGGTGCTGGTGGTGGCGCTGATGGCGGCCTTCCTGGCCTCGATGCGCTTCGCCGACATCCTGCAGTTCGTCTCGGCGGCCTTCTCGCTGGCGGCGGCGGCCTTCTTCCCGGCGCTGGTGCTGGGCATCTTCTGGCAGCGAGCCAACCGCACCGGCGCGGTGCTGGGCATGCTGACCGGGCTGCTGGTGTGCGTCTTCTACATGGTGACCAACCATGAGGTGCTGCGCCGCATGTTCGGCATCACCTGGCCGCTGGCCGACTGCCGCTGGTGGGGCATCGATCCGGTGGCTGCGGGCGTCTTCGGCGTGCCCGCGGGCGCGCTGGTGCTGGTGCTGGTCAGCCTGCTGACCGCCCGGCCCGGGCCGGAGCAGCTGGCGGTGGTGGCGCGTCTGCGCGATCCTCTTTCCGGCAAGGGCTGATTCGCGCTATACTCGCAGGCTTTTCTTCCCTTGCTGCACCCGTGACAGACGCTGCGGGGCGGCTTCCGCAACAGGAATCCCCAAGGAGTTGCAATGCGTCACTACGAAATCGTCCTGCTGGTCCACCCGGACCAGAGCGAGCAGGTTCCGGCCATGCTGGAACGCTACAAGGCCCTGGTGACCGCTTCGGGCGGCCAGGTCCACCGTGTCGAGGACTGGGGTCGCTTCCAGCTCGCCTACCTGATCAACAAGCTGGCCAAGGCGCACTACCTGTGCCTGAACATCGAGTGCAGCAAGGAAACCCTGGCTGAGATCGAGACCGGCTTCCGCTTCAACGATGCCGTGCTGCGTCACCTGACGGTGCGTCGCGACAAGGCCGAGACCGGCCCGTCGTCGATGATGAAGCGCGTCGAGAAGGAAGAAGCGCGCAAGTCCCAGCAGGAGGCGAGCGCCTGATATCCGGTTCCTGACGCCGCACGCGACCCCGCGACCGACCGCGATGAACCAGCTTGTTCTTCAGGCCACCGTCGTCGAGCGCGCCGCGCTGCGCCACACCCCGGCCGGTCTGCCGGCGCTCGATGTCCGCCTGGCGCATGCCTCGCAGGTCGAGCATGCCGGAATGCCTCGGCAGGTCGCTCTGGAGATCCATGCGACCGCCATCGGCGAGACGGCCGGGCGACTGCAGCAGCTGCAGGTCGGCCAGGAGGCCCTGTTCCAGGGCTTTCTCGGCAAGCAGCGCAGTGGTCGTGGCGTCATGTTCCATATCAGTTCGTTCCAATCCGTTCCTCACACATCCGCACCGTAATCAGGAGGTCCTCATGCCCCCGCCGCGCAGCAAGTTTTCCAAGGGCCGCAAGGTCAAGCGCAACCAGCAGTCGCTGCTGTTCAAGCGCAAGCGTTTCTGCCGTTTCACCGTCGCCGGTGTCGAGTCGATCGACTACAAGGATCTCGACATCCTGCGCGACTTCGTCGGCGAGAACGGCAAGATCACGCCGGCCCGCCTGACCGGCACCCGCGCGATCTACCAGCGTCAGCTGACCACCTCGATCAAGCGCGCCCGTTTCCTGGCGCTGCTGCCGTACAGCGACCAGCACAAGGTCTGAGAGGAGAAACGCGATGCAAGTGATCCTGCTCGAAAAGGTCGCCAATCTGGGCGTGCTGGGTGATGTCGTCAAGGTCAAGGACGGCTATGCCCGCAATTTCCTGATCCCGACCGGTGCCGCACGCCGTGCCACCGAGAAGGCCATCAAGGAATTCGAAGTCCGCCGCGCCGAACTGGAAAAGGCCCAGGCTGAAAAGCTGGCCGCCGCTCAGGCCCAGGGCGAGAAGCTGGCCGGCAAGACCGTCACCATCAGCCAGAAGGCTGGCGTCGACGGCCGTCTGTTCGGTTCGGTGACCAACGCCGACATCGCCGAAGCGCTGAAGTCGCAAGGCGTCGAGATCGTCAAGGCGCAGGTGCGTCTGCCCAACGGCCCGCTGAAGGTCGTCGGCGAGCAGACCGTCGCGATC
Source organism: Sphaerotilus sp. FB-3 (assembly GCF_023706025.1). NCBI lineage: Bacteria > Pseudomonadati > Pseudomonadota > Betaproteobacteria > Burkholderiales > Sphaerotilaceae > Sphaerotilus > Sphaerotilus sp. FB-3. Next base: position 120,621 of record NZ_BQWE01000007.1, read on the forward strand.
GCGCTGCACCACGATGTCGTGGTCGACGTGACCGTGGCTGTCGTCGGCGAGACCGACTGACCAGCCTGATTCCGGTGCGCCGGAGTCATCTGCAAGAGGCCGGCATCCGCCGGCCTTTTTTCGTTTCCGCCGACCTGTTCCGACCTGATCTGATCTGTTCCGACCATGTCCATGCCGCTGTTCCGACCTGAGGGCGCGCCGGTCTGGCGCACCACCCGCCATGTGCTTGCCCTCGATCGGGTGCGCATCATGGGCATCGTCAATGCCACGCCGGATTCCTTCTCCGATGGCGGGCGCGATCCGGCGGCCTCGCTGCGGCATTGCGAGACGCTGATCGGGCAGGGCGCGGACATTCTCGACATCGGCGGCGAGTCGACCCGGCCCGGGGCTGAGCCGGTGCCGGTCGACGAGGAATGGCGGCGCATCGAGCCGGTGCTGCGCCATGCACTCGGCCTGGGCGTGGCGGTGTCGGTCGACACCTGCAAGCCGGAGGTGATGCGCCGTGCGCTCGATCTGGGCGTGGACATCGTCAACGATGTCGCCGCGCTGCGCGCCCCTGGTGCGGTCGATGCGGTTGCGGCCCATCCGTCCTGCGGCCTGTGCCTGATGCACATGACGGGCGAGCCGCGCACGATGCAGCTGGCTCCGCACCATGACGATGTCGTCGCCGAGGTGGTCGCGCATCTGGCCGGCCGGGTGGCCGAGCTGGAGGCACGCGGCGTGGCGCGCGAGCGCATCGTGCTCGATCCGGGCATCGGCTTCGGCAAGCGGGTCGAGGACAACTTCGCGCTGATCCGCGGCCAGCAGGCGCTGCTGGCGCTGGGCCTGCCGGTGCTGGCGGGCTGGTCGCGCAAGTCCTCGCTCGGTGCGGTCACCGGCGGACGACCGGTGGGCGAGCGCCTGGCGGCCAGCGTGGCGGCGGCATTGGCTGCCGCCCACTGCGGCGCGCGCATCGTGCGTGTGCACGATGTGGCCGAGACGGCCGATGCGCTGAAGGTCTGGCAGGCTGCAGATCTGCTGCCGCGTGCCGAAACCTGATCCATCCCATGCCCACCGCATGCAAAGGCTGTTAGTTAAGGAAAGAGTCGCGCGGGCTTCATCCGCCTGCGGCGACAATCGGTGACCCGCTTGTGTAATGAAATGTTTCTCGAGGGCATTTCCTTGCCAGCGGCAGGAGAGGCACTCGACCCCAGGACTGAAACGAGATGAGCAGACAGTATTTCGGCACCGACGGCATTCGCGGCACCGTCGGCACCTATCCGATCACGCCGGACTTCGCGCTGCGTCTGGGCAATGCGGTGGGGCGCGTGCTGCGCGCCGGCCGCCCCGACGGCGAGCGCCCGGTGGTGCTGATCGGCAAGGACACCCGCGTGTCCGGCTACATGCTGGAGTCCTCGCTGGAGGCCGGGCTGAACTCGGCCGGCGTCGACGTGATGCTGACCGGGCCGCTGCCCACGCCGGGCGTGGCCTACCTGACCCGCGCGCTGCGGCTGGATCTGGGCGTGGTGATCAGCGCCTCGCACAACCCCTTCGGCGACAACGGCATCAAGTTCTTCTCCGCCAGGGGCGAGAAGCTGCCCGATGCCTGGGAGATCCAGGTCGAGGCCGAGCTCGAGCGCGAGCCGGTCTGGGTCGACTCGGTGGCGCTGGGGCGTGCGCGCCGGCTGCAGGATGCCTCCGGGCGCTACATCGAGTTCTGCAAGTCGACCTTCTCCAACGAGCTGTCGCTCAAGGGCCTGAAGATCGTCGTCGACGGCGCGCATGGCGCGGCCTACCAGATCGCGCCGGACGTGTTCCATGAACTCGGTGCCGAGGTGGTGCGCATCGGCTGCGAGCCCGACGGCTACAACATCAACGAGGGTGTCGGCGCGACCCATCCGCGCACGCTGCTGGCGGCGGTGCGCGCGCACAGCGCCGACTACGGCATCGCGCTCGACGGCGATGCCGACCGGCTGCAGATGGTCGATCGCGACGGCCGCATCTACAACGGCGACGAGTTGCTGTATGTGATGGTGGCTGACCGGCTGGCGCAGGGCGAGTCGGTGCCGGGCGTGGTCGGCACGCTGATGACCAACATGGCGGTCGAGCTGGCGATCCGCGGCCAGGGCCTCGAGTTCATCCGTGCCAAGGTCGGCGACCGCTACATTCTCGAGGAGCTTTCGCGCCGCGGCTGGCAGCTCGGCGGCGAGGGCTCGGGGCATCTGCTGGCGCTGGACCGCCACACCACCGGCGACGGCATCGTCAGCGCGCTGCAGGTGCTGCAGGCGCTGCAGCGCAGCCGCAGGTCGCTGGCCGACATGCTCGAGGGCGTCGAGCTGTTCCCGCAGACGCTGATCAATGTGCGCCTGCAGCCCGGCCAGGACTGGAAGGCCAACCGCGCGCTGGCCGAGATGCAGACGGTGATCGCCGCCGAGCTGGGTGACAGCGGCCGCATCCTGATCCGTGCCTCCGGCACCGAGCCGCTGGTGCGGGTGATGGTCGAGGCGCGCGATGCCCAGGTCGCGCACTCCAGCGCCGAGCGCCTGGCCGCGACGCTGCGCGACTGATCCGCAAAGCCGAAAGACTGGAAAAGCAGCAAGGGGGCGGATCCGCAAGGATCCGCCCCCTTGGCTTTGCCTTGCTCTGCGCCGGCTTACTTCTTGACCGGCGGCATCAGCACGCGGTCGATGACATGCACGGTGCCGTTGCGGGCCGGCAGGTCGGCCTGAACGATCATCGCTTCTTCCAGCGTCACGAAGTCGCCGGCGCGCGAGGTGGCGATCTCGGTGCCGGTGCTGGTGCGCACCTTGGCCGGCATCTCGCGTGCGGTCACCCGACCGGCGACCACATGGTGGCCGAGCACGGCCTTGAGCCGGGCCGGGTCGGCTGCCAGGGCGTCCAGCGTGGCCTTGGGCACCGCCTTGAAGGCCTCGTCGTTCGGGGCCAGCACCGTCAGCGCCGCCTCGCCGCGCAGGGTGTCCTGCAGGCCGGCCTGAGTCACCAGGCGGTTCAGCGTCGACAGCTCCGGCCGGGCGGCCAGGGTGTCGGCCAGCGTCGGGGCCGGATTCAGGCTGGCGCAGCCCGACATCAGCAGGGCGCAGGCGATGGCGCCGACGCTGCCCAGGAAAAGGCGCTTGGGTTGTTGCATGGGGTTGCTCCTCGAGATCTGATCGCTGTGGATCGCTGCAAACCGCAGAAGTGTCTCGACGACCAGTGACCATCTCATGACAATGCCGAGCGGCTGGAGGGGTCACGGAAGTGTCACAAACCGACCCTAGCATGCAGCCTGTCACGGCCCTGGCGCCGGTTTTGCAACAAGTCACCAAGGACACGTCATGAATTCCAGCGCTTTCGGTCGCGGTCTCCTTTCCTTCACCCTGCTGGCTGCCGCCTCCATGGCTTCGGCCCAGGATGTGACCGGTGCAGGCGCGACCTTTCCGGCTCCGGTCTACGCGAAGTGGGCCGATGCCTACAACAAGGCCACTGGCGCCAAGGTGAACTACCAGTCGGTCGGCTCGGGTGCGGGTCTCAAGCAGATCAAGTCGAAGACGGTCGACTTCGGCGCCTCCGACATGCCGCTGAAGGATGAAGAGCTGGCAGCCGACGGCCTGATGCAGTTCCCCACCGTGATCGGTGGCGTGGTGCCGGTGGTCAACATCAAGGGCATCCAGCCGGGCCAGATCAGGCTGACCGGCCAGCTGCTGGGCGACATCTACCTGGGCAAGATCACCAAGTGGAACGATCCGGCGCTGGTGGCGCTGAACTCGGGCGTGCCGCTGCCTGATGCGGCCATCTCGGTCGTGCGCCGTGCCGACGGCTCGGGCACCACCTTCCTGTTCACCAACTACCTGTCGAAGGTGAACGCCGAATGGAAGGCCAAGGCAGGCGAGGGCACCGCGGTCAACTGGCCGACCGGCGCTGGCGGCAAGGGCAACGAAGGCGTGTCGGCCTTCGTGATGCGCCTGCCCAACTCGATCGGCTATGTCGAGTACGCCTATGCCAAGCAGAACAAGATGTCGCATGTCCTGATGAAGAACAGGGACGGCAACTTCGTGGCCCCTGACGACGCCAACTTCAAGGCTGCCGCGGCTGGTGCTGAGTGGAGCAAGTCCTTCTATCAGGTGCTGACCGAGCAGCCGGGCAAGGATGCCTGGCCGCTGACGGGCGCCACCTTCATCCTGATGCACAAGACCCAGGACAAGCCGGCCTCGGCGACCGGTTCGCTGAAGTTCTTCGACTGGGCCTATGCCAACGGCGACAAGATGGCCGCCGACCTCGAGTACGTGGCGCTGCCGACCGCGGTCAAGGATCTGGTGCGCAAGCAGTGGGCCGAAGTCAAGGACGGCTCCGGCAAGGCGATCTCCTACAAGTGATCTGACGTGACTCGAACGGACTGGATCTGACCTGATCGGATCCGTTCCAACCGAAGGCGAGCCGGTGCGCCCCCTGCGCTGCCGACTCGCCTTTGCCATGAAGAACCCCCCAGAAGGAGTGGCCATGGCCGCTACACTGCCGGCTGACAGTTCACCGACTGCAGCCAAGAACATGATCAAGACTTCCGGATCCGGCCAGCCCCGCAGTGCGCGCAAGCCCTGGGCTGACACCCTGTTCGCGCTGCTGGCGCGTGCCAGCGCGCTGCTGACGCTGGCATTGCTGATCGGCATCATCGTGTCGCTGATCGATGGCGCGATGCCGGCGATCCGCGAATACGGCCTGTCCTTCCTGTGGCGCAGCGAATGGGATCCGGTCCAGGACCAGTACGGCGGCCTGGTGATGATCTACGGCACGCTGATGACCTCGATCATCGCGCTGCTGATCGCGGTGCCGGTGAGCTTCGGCATCGCGCTGTTCCTGACCGAGCTGTCGCCGGCCTGGCTGAAGCGCCCGCTGGGCATCGCCGTCGAGCTGCTGGCGGCCGTGCCGTCGATCGTCTACGGCATGTGGGGCCTGATGGTCTTCGGCCCGCTGCTGTCCGAACATGTGCAGATGCCGCTGCAGTCGCTGTTCCAGGGCGTGCCGGTGCTGGGCGAGCTGTTCTCGGGCCCGCCGGTGGGCATCGGCCTGCTGTCGGCCGGCATCATCCTGGCGATCATGATCATTCCCTTCATCGCCTCGGTGATGCGGGATGTCTTCGAGGTCACCCCGCCGATGCTGAAGGAGTCTGCCTACGGCCTGGGCTCGACCACCTGGGAGGTGGTCTGGAAGGTGGTGCTGCCCTACACCAAGACCGGCGTGGTCGGCGGCATCATGCTCGGCCTGGGCCGTGCGCTGGGCGAGACGATGGCGGTCACCTTCGTGATCGGCAACATGAACCAGCTCAACTCGCTGTCGCTGTTCGAGGCGGCCAACAGCATCACCTCGGCGCTGGCCAACGAGTTCGCCGAGGCCAACGAGGGCCTGCATCAGGCCTCGCTGATCTATCTGGGCCTGGTGCTGTTCTTCATCACCTTCGTGGTGCTGTCGTTCTCGAAGGTGCTGCTGGCGCAGCTGAAGAAGAACGAGGGCCGCTGACATGAACACCTCCTCCATGAACACCTCCCCGAGCGCTGCAGCCACCTCCGCGCTGCATGCCTCGCGCGCGGCGATGCATCGCCGCCGCAAGTGGGTCAACAATGTCGCGCTGCTGCTGTCGCTGGCGGCGATGGCCTTCGGCCTGGTCTGGCTGGTCTGGATCCTGTTCGAGACCATCCGCCTCGGTCTCGGCGGCCTGTCGCTGATGACCTTCACCGAGATGACGCCGCCGCCCCAGGAAGAGATCGGCGGCCTGGCCAACGCGATCATGGGCTCGCTGCTGATGGTGACGCTGGCCACGCTGATCGGCACGCCGGTCGGCGTGATGGCCGGCGTCTACCTGGCCGAGTACGGCCGCAGCGGCTGGCTGGGCAGCGTGACCCGCTTCATCAACGACATCCTGCTGTCGGCGCCCTCGATCGTGATCGGCCTGTTCATCTATGCCGTCTGGGTCGACCGCTTCAAGTCCTTCTCGGGCTTCGCTGGCGTGCTGGCGCTGGCGCTGATCGTCATTCCGGTGGTGATCCGCACCACCGAGAACATGCTCAGCCTGATCCCGAACGCGATGCGCGAGGCCGCCTACGCGCTGGGCACGCCGAAGTGGAAGGTGATCCTGTCGATCACGCTGAAGTCGGCCCGCGCCGGCGTCATCACCGGCGTGCTGCTGGCGATCGCGCGCATTTCCGGCGAGACCGCGCCGCTGCTGTTCACCGCGCTGTCGAACCAGTTCTGGACCACCAACCTGAACGAGCCGATGGCCAGCCTGCCGGTGACCATCTTCAAGTTCGCGATGAGCCCGTACGAGAACTGGCAGAAGCTGGCCTGGGCCGGTGTCTTCCTGATCACCATCGGTGTCCTGGCGCTCAACATCATCGCCCGCACCTTCCTGCGCAACAAGCACTGAGCACTGAGTCACCCATCATGGATACCCAAGTCAATCTGCCGACGACCGAGAAGGTCAAGCTGTCGGTGCGCAACCTGAACTTCTACTACGGCGCCTTTCACGCGCTGAAGAACATCAACATGGATCTGCCCGAGAAGAAGGTGACCGCCTTCATCGGGCCCTCGGGCTGCGGCAAGTCGACGCTGCTGCGCACCTTCAACCGCATGTTCGAGCTCTACCCCGAGCAGCGCGCCGAAGGCCAGATCCTGCTCGACGGCCAGGACATCCTGACCAGCAAGGAAGACGTCTCGCTGATCCGTGCCCGCGTCGGCATGGTGTTCCAGAAGCCGACGCCCTTCCCGATGTCGATCTACGACAACATCGCCTTCGGCGTGCGCCTGTTCGAGAACCTCTCGCGCGTCGAGATGGACGAGCGCGTGGAATGGGCGCTGAAGAAGGCCGCGCTCTGGACCGAGGTCAAGGACAAGCTCGACCAGAGCGGCTCGGGCCTGTCGGGCGGTCAGCAGCAGCGCCTGTGCATCGCACGCGGCATCGCGATCAAGCCGGAAGTGCTGCTGCTCGACGAGCCGTGCTCGGCGCTCGATCCGATCTCGACCGGCAAGATCGAGGAGCTGATCGACGAGCTGAAGTCCGACTACACCGTGCTGATCGTGACGCACAACATGCAGCAGGCCGCGCGCAGCTCGGACTACACCGCCTACATGTACCTGGGCGACCTGATCGAGTTCGGCCCCACCTCCGACATCTTCATGAAGCCGAAGAAGAAGGAGACCGAGGACTACATCACCGGTCGCTTCGGCTGATCACAGGAGTCTCTTGATGGACAAGCATCTCTCCAGCCAGTTCGACGCCGAGCTCAGCGGCATCTCCACCCGCGTGCTCGAGATGGGCGGCCTGGTCGAGGCCCAGGTGGCCCAGGCGGTCCAGGCGCTGACGCTGTTCAGCACCGACATCGCCACCCAGGTGATCCGCATCGAGGAGCGGGTCAACCAGATGGAGATGGAGATCGACCGTGATCTGTCGTCGATCATCGCGCGTCGCCAGCCGACCGCACGCGATCTGCGCCTGCTGATCGCGATCTCCAAGACCATCGGCAATCTCGAGCGCGTCGGCGACGAGGCCGCGCGCATCGCCCGCACCGTGCAGGGGCTGGTGAGCACCGGGGTGTCGAGCCGGCTGCGTTTCCCGGTGGGCGATGTCTCGCACGAGGCCAGCCTGGCGACCAACCTGCTGCGCAAGTCGCTGGATGCCTTCGCGCGTCTGGACACCAACCAGGCGCTCGAGGTGATCCGCCAGGACAACGAGATCGACCGCGAGTTCGACGGCCTGATGCGCAAGCTCATCACCTACATGATGGAAGACCCGCGCACCATCTCGGCGGCGATCGATCTGGTCTTCGTCGCCAAGGCGATCGAGCGGGTCGGCGATCACGCCAAGAACCTGGCCGAGCAGATCATCTACATCGTCAAGGGCACCGACGTGCGGCACAACCCGCCCGATGCGGTCGCCGACATGGTCAAGTGACGTGACCCGTACGCTGATCGTCGAGGACGAGCCGGCGATCGCCGAGCTGATCGCGATCCATCTGCGCCATGCCGGCCATGAGGTGATGCAGGCCGGCACGGTGGCGCAGGCACGTGCGGCGGTCGATGCGGTGCTGCCCGATCTGGTGGTGCTCGACTGGATGCTGCCCGGTGGCTCCGGCGTGGAGCTGGCACGCCACTGGCGCGCGGCGGCACGCACCCGCGAGCTGCCGATCCTGATGCTCACCGCACGCGGCGACGAGGCCGACATGATCGCCGGGCTCGATGCCGGCGCGGACGACTATCTGGTCAAGCCCTTCTCCCCGGGTGAGCTGATGGCGCGCATCCGCGCGGTGCTGCGCCGGCGCGCGCCGGCGGCACTGGCCGAGGGTCAGCTGCAGGTGGGGCCGCTGCGGCTCGACCAGGCGGCGCATCGGCTCGAGGTCGATGGCCGGCCGGTCAAGCTCGGTCCGACCGAGTTCCGGCTGATCCAGCACCTGATGAGCCATCCGGAGCGGGTCCACAGCCGCTCGCAGCTGCTCGACCGGGTCTGGGGCGACCATGTCTTCATCGAGGAGCGCACCGTCGATGTCCACATCAAGCGGCTGCGCGAGTCGCTGATGCCGGTCGATGCCGGGCGGATGATCGAGACGGTGCGGGGCGCTGGCTATCGCTTGCTGAAGGATCGTCCCGCCGCCGGCTGAGCCGGACCGCGCGCGAGACGACAGGACAGGAAGGTTCCACATCATGAGTCTGGCGCTCAAGCGCCTGCTGTCGCTGCTGCTGAGCCTGAGCCTGCTGGCGCTGGTCGGCGGCGTGATCGGGCTGAAGCTGGGTGCGCCGGTGCTGGGCACCTGGGCCGGCGCGCTGCTGGGTGCGGCCTGGGCCGGCTGGCGCGATGCCCGCCGTGCCGGGCGGCTGATGCGCTGGATGCGCGGCAACATGGAGGCCGAGGCTCCGCGCGACGGCGAACTCTGGGGCGAGCTGGCCTACCGGACCGAGCGCGCGCTGCTGCAGCGCGACCAGCGCATGCAGCTCGAGCGGCGTCGGCGCGAGGAGTTCCTCAGCGCGATCGAGGCCTCGCCCAACGGCGTGCTGCTGCTTGATGCCGACGAGCAGATCGTCTGGCTCAGCCAGGTGGCGGCGGTCCATCTCGGGCTGGACCCCGAGCGCGACATCGGCCAGCGCATCACCAACCTGGTGCGCACGCCGGCCTTTGTCGCGGCGCTGCAGTCGGGCAGCACCGAGCCGCTGCTGATGGCGGGCAGCCAGCCGGCGCAGCTTCTGCTCTCGGTGCTGGTGCGCCGCTACGGCAGCGTCGGCCAGCGGCTGGTGCTGACGCAGGATGTGACCGAGCGCCAGCGCAACGAGGCGATGCGGCGCGACTTCGTCGCCAATGTCTCGCACGAGATCCGCACGCCGCTGACGGTGCTGGCCGGCTTCGTCGAGACGATGGCCACGCTGCCGCTCGGACCGGATGACCGCGAGCGCATGCTGCAGCTGATGACCCAGCAGACCCGGCGCATGCAGACCCTGGTGACCGATCTGCTGACGCTGGCGCGCCTGGAGGGCAGCCCGCAGCCTGCGCCCGACGACTGGCATCCGGTGGCCGACCTGATCGAGCAGATCGGCGTCGAGACGCAGGGGCTGTCGCGCGGTCGGCACCTGATCCGCCTGCCCGGGACCGGCGACGCCGATCTGGCCGGCGTGGAGCTGGCCGGCAATCTCAGCGAGCTGCTGTCGGCGATGACCAATCTGGCCAGCAATGCGGTGCGCTATACGCCCGACGAGGGCCGGATCTCGATCGGCTGGCAGCTTCGTCCGGGCGGCGGTGCGGTGTTCGAGGTGAAGGACAGCGGCATCGGCATCGCGCGCGACCATCTGCCGCGACTGACCGAGCGCTTCTACCGGATCGACGGCAGCCGCTCGCGCGAGACCGGCGGCACCGGCCTGGGCCTGTCGATCGTCAAGCATGTGGTGCAGCGCCATGGTGCCGAGCTGACGATCGACAGCCAGATCGGCCAGGGATCGACCTTCCGCATCCTGTTCCCGGCCTCCCGGGTCCGGGTGCACCGGGCGGTGGCCGAGGCCGCGCAGGCTCAGGAACTGCGCCGGTAGATCAGGATCACTTCGTCGCGGTCGGTCGGGCGGCGCACCCGGGTCTGCAGCTGCCAGCCGGCCAGCACCGGGCTGCGCTGGCGCTGCGGCTCGGTGCCGATGCGCTCGCCCTGGGCCAGCACCAGCCAGCGGCAATCGGTGCGGCGCGGGTCGCGGGTCAGCGTCCAGCGGCCGTGCACCTCCAGCGCGGCCAGCTGGCCGCGACTGAACTCGGGCGCGACCAGGCAGGCGCCCGCCGGCACCTGCTGCGCGATCTGGCGCACCATCGGCCGGTAGCTGCGTGCGTAGTCGAGCACCGGCAGCAGCAGCGTCATCGTCAGCAGCCAGCTCAGCGCCACGCCGCCGGCCGGCAGCACCAGGGTCTTCCACAGCGCCTGGCGGTGGCGCCCGGTGCGCCAGCGCACCAGGGCCAGCCAGGCCAGCGTGCCCGTCACCGCCGCCAGCAGCGCGAGAGGCTGGAACACCGGCTCGAAGCCGGGAGCCAGCTTCATGATGTTGCCCGCCGGCCGCGCCGGAATGCCGGCATGCATCGACAGGTAGAGCACCCACACCGTCAGCGCGCAGGCGCTGAAGAAGAAGACCGAGAACCAGTCGATCGCCGCGCCGACGCTGCGCCTGAGCGTGGGCAGTGCGAAGGCGGCCATGATCGCCAGCGCCGGCAGCGCCAGCATCAGCGCACGGTCCGAGCCGCCCATGCCGATGCTCGCTGCCAGCGCGATCAGCAGCACCGCCAGCGGCACCGACAGATGGCGCTTGAGCAGATGGCGGCGCCAGTGCCACAGCGTCCATCCCGCCAGCGGCCAGACCGGCCAGGTGAACCAGATCAGCAGCCGAGCCAGGCTGGCCGGATCGCGCAGAGGCGCCAGCCGCCAGGCCCAGGCCTGCAGCAGCGTCGCGACAATGCCGGCCAGCAGGGCGCCAGTCAGCAGCCAGGGCACCTGGCGGCGGGCATCGGCATAGCTGGAGCGTTGACTGATCAGCATGCCGGCCAGGGCCAGCAGCAGACCGGTGGTGGCCGCGCCGCTGGCCGCCAGCAGGGTGGGGGCCAGCAGCACCGCCATCCGGCCGTGCCAGGTCTTGTAAGGGCTGACCGCCAGGCCGTAGAGCAGCAGTGCGGTGGCCGCCAGCTGCACCAGCTCCGGCGTGGTCTCATGGCCGAGCTGCAGCAGGCCGAGCGAGGCGATCAGGGCCAGCAGCGCACCATCGGCAATCGCGCGGGCATAGTCGACCGGGTCCGCCTCGCCGCCGAAGGCGAAGGCCAGCGGCTGCGCGGCCTCGGTCCGGGCCAGATGCAGCGTGGCATACCAGACCAGCGCCATCGTCGCGGCCAGCAGCAGCGCGAAGGGCAGGCGCGCGGCCAGCGCCGGGTCCAGGCCCAGCGGGGTCAGCAGCGCCATCGAGGCTGCACCGAGCCAGTAGGGCAGCACGCCGCCTTCGGCCACCAGCCCGGCGATCGAGGGCTGCAGCCAGCTCGACTCGCCACGCAGCAGGCTGGTCATGTAGCCGTAGGCGGCGATGTCGGCATTCTTCCAGGGGTCGCGGCCGAAGATGCCCGGCAGCAGATAGGCTGCGCAGAACAGCAGCAGCGCCAGCCGGGGCAGCCGCTCGACGGCGCGCTGCGAGACCAGGGCAGGGGTGGGGCGGGTATCGGTCACGGCGACGGGCGCGTCAGGCAACAAAAAAGGCAGCCATGTCGGGCTGCCTTCGTGGCGCGCACCCTCGGTGGATGGGTGCGCATCGATTCCGGTGGCCCGGAGATCGATCGATCAGCGCTTGATGCCGACCTTGAACTTGTTGCGGAACTTCTCGACGCGACCGCCCAGGTTGTCGACGCTCTTTTGCTGGCCGGTGTAGAACGGGTGCGTCTCGCTGGTGGTTTCCAGCTTGAACAGCGGCAGCTCGCGGCCGTCTTCCAGCGTGATCTTTTCCTTGGTCGGAGCGCAGGAACGCGTCACGAACTGGAAGCCGTTGGACAGGTCGACGAAGCAGACGTCGCGGTAGTTCGGGTGGATGCCGTCTTTCATGGGGATGCTCGCTGTGGTGCCGGGAGCCACCGCCCGCACCATGCGTAGCAGCACTTTCCGACAGCGGAAAAACCTCGATTATAGCCCGTGCAGGCCCTGCACGGGAAGGGTGCGCATCAGTGCGGGGGCTTCAGCCGCCGCGGCGCATCATGTCGAAGAAGTCGAGGTTGCTCTTCGTGGCCTTCATCTTGTTGAGGATGAATTCCATCGCCTCGATCTCGTCCATCGGGTAGAGCAGCTTGCGCAGGATCCAGGTCTTCTGCAGGATCTCGGGCTTCAGCAGCAGCTCCTCGCGCCGCGTGCCCGACTTGTTCAGCAGGATCGACGGGTAGACGCGCTTCTCGGCCATGCGGCGGTCCAGGTGGATCTCGCAGTTGCCGGTGCCCTTGAATTCCTCGTAGATCACTTCGTCCATGCGGCTGCCGGTGTCGACCAGCGCGGTGCCGATGATGGTGAGCGAACCGCCTTCCTCGACATTGCGCGCTGCGCCGAAGAAGCGCTTCGGGCGCTGCAGCGCGCCCGCGTCGACGCCGCCGGTCAGCACCTTGCCCGAGGAGGGCAGCACGTTGTTGTAGGCGCGCGCCAGGCGGGTGATCGAGTCCAGCAGGATGATCACGTCCTTGCGCAGCTCGACCAGGCGCTTGGCGCGCTCGATCACCATCTCGGCGACCTGGACGTGGCGGGCGGCCGGCTCGTCGAAGGTCGAGCTGATGACCTCGCCGCGCACGGTGCGCTGCATCTCGGTCACTTCCTCGGGGCGCTCGTCGACCAGCAGCACGATCAGGTGCACGTCCGGGTTGTTGGCCACCAGCGCGTGGGCCAGGTGCTGCATCATCACCGTCTTGCCGCTCTTCGGCGGCGCGACCAGCAGCGCGCGCTGGCCTTTGCCGATCGGCGCGATCAGGTCGATGATGCGGCTGGTGATGTTCTCCTCGCCGCGGATGTCACGCTCGAGCCTGAACTGTTCCTTGGGGAACAGCGGAGTCAGGTTCTCGAACATGATCTTGTTCTTCGATTCCTCCGGCGTCAGGTTGTTGACGCGGTCGACCTTGACCAGCGCGAAGTAGCGCTCGCCGTCCTTCGGCACGCGCACCTCGCCCTCGATCATGTCGCCGGTGTGGAGGTTGAAGCGGCGGATCTGGCTGGGCGACAGGTAGATGTCGTCGGTCGACGCCAGGAAGCTGGTGTCGGGCGAGCGCAGGAAGCCGAAGCCGTCGGGCAGCACTTCGAGCACGCCGTCGCCGAAGATCTGCTCGCCCTGCTTGGCGCGCTTCTTCATGATCGCGAACATCAGCTCCTGCTTGCGCAGGCGGCTGGCGTTCTCGATCTCGAGCGTCTCCGCCATCCGGACGAGCGCCGAGATGTGTTGAGCCTTGAGTTCGGAAAGGTGCATAGGGTCGGGCCCTGAAATCAGGCCTTGCCGGTGCCAGCCGGACAGGCCGAAGGGGTCGGACTCCCTGTCTCGCAAGCCTGCTGGTTCTCGCTGCTGCGCTGCGCGTGGCAGCTCTGCACCGGTGGAATCAGGAAAATGCGGGAGGAGGGAGCCGACGCTGCGCGCTCCAGCATCTGCGTCAGGAGCTGCAAATCCGGCTGGAACAACCGGCGCGCAGTGGCATTCGTCATGGCTGCAGCGGCGGGCGCCGCTGCAGGTGAGACGAATTATAGGTTGGACTTGATGAAATCGGTCAACTGCGCCTTGTTCAGCGCGCCGACCTTGGTGGCGGCCAGGTCGCCGCCCTTGAAGATCATCAGCGTCGGGATGCCGCGGATGCCGAAACGCGCCGGCACGTCGCGGTTCTCGTCGACGTTCATCTTGGCGACGACGAGCTGGCCTTTGAATTCGGCCGCCACCGCGTCGAGCACCGGAGCGATCGCCTTGCAGGGGCCGCACCACTCGGCCCAGTAGTCCACCAGCACCGGCTTGTCGGACTGGAGCACCTCGGCTTCGAAGGTGGCGTCAGAGATGTGTTTGATGAGATCGCTGCTCATGAAGATTCCGTCGCAGATGACAGGAGGTGACAGGGGAAAAGACGGCTGTGATTTTGGCATGAACCAGCCGATACCCGTGGCAGGCCTGCCGGAGTCCGCTCCGGCGCCGTGGTTCGCGCGCCATTCCCGATGCCCGGGGGCGTGAATCCGGCCTGTTCCGCCGAGGCATCGATCAGGAATCAGGAAAAGAACACCGACATGAACCAGGACGTCTCCGCCGCCGTGCCTGCCGCCGCACCTGCCACCGCCGTGCGCAGCTTCGGCCCCTACACCCTGATCCGCCTGATCGGCAGCAGCTCGCTGACGATCGCGTGGCTGGCTCGCGACACCCGCACCGATCAGCCGGTGCGGCTGCTGGCCGCGCGTCAGCCGGTCAACTCGCAGGTGGTGCGCGAGCGCTGCGTCGAGGAGGCCCGCAAGGCCTCGCAGCTCAAGCATCCGCGACTGCTGCCAGCCCATGAGGTCGGCTGCGTCGACCGGTTTCCCTATGTGGCCACGCTGTGCGATCCGGAGCATCTGCCTGCGCGCATCGAGGACACTTTTGCGCCGCCCGCGCTGCGCTCGCTGGTCCGCAATGGCTGCGAGCTGCTTGAAGGTCTGGCCTATGCGCACGAGGCGAGCATTCCGCATGGCGATCTCGGTCTGCACACCCTGGCCTTCGACACGCATGACAAGGTCTCGCTGTGGGGCCTGGGTCTGGGCGTCGCGATTGCCGGGGCGCGGTCGCAGGGTATTCCGAGCGCCGGTGGTCTGGGCGGCGGGCTGCTCGGGCGCGAGATCGCGGGGGCATGCCTGCTGATCCAGCACTGGATCCAGGGCACACCGCCGCATGGCGAGGCCGACATGCCCGCGCTGCTGGATCGCTGGCCCACCAGCAAGCTGAGCCTGCCTCAGGAGCTGCCGATGCCGATCGCCGATTCGCTGCGGCTGATGCTGGACCGGGCGGTCGAGACCAATCCGCAGCGGCGCTTCATTCATGCGCGCAGCTTTCACCGTGCGCTCAGTGGCTGGCACTACACCGAATACCCGGAGGACGGCGGCTTCGATGCGATGCTGCAGGCCCAGCTGCGCCGCAACGGCCACCTGCCGGCCACCGAAGGCCTGCGCGAGCGGGTGGCCCATATCGCCGGCATGGACAAGGGCCGGCTCGACGAGATGGTGGAGGTGCTGCGCCAGGACCTGGCGCTGACGCTGTCGATGCTGCGCGCCGCCAATGCCAGCGAGATGGCGGCCGCCGGCGAGGAGGGCGCTGCGGTCACCAGCGTCAAGCGGGCCATGGCTCTGCTGGGCACCGACGGGCTGCGCCGGGTCAGCAATGGCCAGCAGGCCTGGCCGGGCACCGCCAAGCCGCATCATGCGGCCCAGCTGGCCCAGGCGATCGACCGTGCCCATCTGGCCGGCTATCTGGCGGCCGAGGTCGCGCCCGGCGGCACGGACGCGGAGGGCGCGGCGCTGGCCGGCATCTTCCAGAACTTCGGCCAGATCCTGGGCCTCTACCATTTTCCCGACGAGGTGGCGCAGATCCAGCGGCTGGTCATCTCGAGCAAGGGCACCGACAAGCCGATCACGCCGGAACTGGCGGCCCAGTCGGTACTCGGGGTCGATCTGCAGGCGATGGCGATCGCCTTCATGCGCCTGTGGGGGCTGGCCGAGCCGTTGCGTCATCTGGTACGGCCGCTGAGCGAGGATGCGGTGGTGCGCATGCCCGAAAGCCTCGAGGCCTGGTCGCGGCTGACTGGCAGCTTCGCCAACGGGGTGCTGCGCATTACCGATCTGCCGCAGCCGGAGCAGCCGGTGGCACTGGCCGTGCTGGTGGGGCGCTACCATTCGACGCTCGGCCTCGACGAAGGCCAGGTGCGCGGCGCGATGCGTCGTGCCCGCGAGAAGCTCTCGCGCCACATGCGCTGACCCTGCCGGGCTGATGCCACTCTGGATCGACACCCACTGCCACCTCGACGCCCCCGAGTTCGACGCCGACCGCGATGCGGTGCTGGCGCGTGCGCACGCAAGGGGCGTCTCCTGCCTGGTGCTGCCGGCGGTCACCGCCGAGCATTTCGAGCCGCTGCGCCATCTGGCCGAGCGCACCGGCCAGCCCTACGCGCTGGGCCTGCATCCGCTGTGGACCGGCGCGGCCGAGCCCGAGGACTCGCTGGTGCGGCTGGACGCGATGCTGTCGGCCACGCGCGACGATCCCCGCCGGGTGGCGGTGGGCGAGATCGGCATCGACGGCTTCGAGCCCGGCCTGGACGCAGCGCGCCAGCGCCATTTCCTGGCCGAGCAGCTGAAGCTGGCGCGCCGCCACGACCTGCCGGTCATCCTGCATGTGCGCCGCTCGGCCGATGCGGTGCTGGCGCTGCTGCGGCGCCATCCGGTGCGCGGCGGCATCGCACATGCGTTCAACGGCAGCGAGCAGCAGGCGCGCGCCTTCGTCGACCTGGGCCTGAAGCTGGGCTTCGGCGGCGCGATGACCTTCGAGCGCGCGCTGCAGATCCGCCGCCTGGCCGCGACGCTGCCGGCCGAGGCGATCGTGCTCGAGACGGACGCGCCCGACATTCCGCCGCACTGGCTCTACCGCACCGCCGCCGAGCGCGCGGCCGGCGAGAGCAGCCGCAACGAGCCCGCCGAGCTGCCGCGCATCGCCGGGACGCTGGCGGCGCTGCGCGGCTGGAGCCTGGAGGAGACGGCCGAGATCACCCGTGCCAATGCCTGCGCCGCGCTGCCGGGGCTGGCGGCGCTGATCGGAGCGGCGACATGAGCGGCACCGGTGCGCCCGAGGCCCTGCCGCTGGCCGGCTTCGGGCCGGTCGTGGGGCCGCGCACCCGGCTGATGGTGCTGGGCAGCTTTCCCGGCGTGGCCTCGCTGGCGCAGCGGCAGTACTACGCCCATCCGCGCAACCAGTTCTGGCCGATCCTGTCGGCGCTCTGGAGGCTTGACCTGCGGGCCCTGCCGTATCCCGAGCGGCTGGAGGTGCTGCGCGAGCGCGGGCTGGGGCTGTGGGATGTCTATGCGCGGGTGCGCCGCGAGGGCAGCCTGGACAGCGCGATCGAGGCGGCCGAACTCAACGACCTGGCCGGCCTGCGCCGCATCGCGCCGGGGCTGGAGGCGGTGGCGCACAACGGCGCGGAGTCGGCACGCACGATGCGCCGGCTGCAGGCGCTGGGGCTGTCGGTGCACCGCCTGCCCTCGACCAGCCCGGCGAATGCCGGCTGGTCCTTCGAGCGCAAGCTCGCGGCCTGGCGGGAAACATTCGCGCGCTACGATCTGGCATGACTTCCGCTTCCCGTTCCCGCCGCCGCGACGGCGAGCTGCCTTCCGCGACGATTTCCGAGTTCGATGGCGTGCGCTATCTGCACCTGGGCGACACGCCGTGGGTGCAGGGCGCGATGCGGCTGCGCAAGCCGCGCTCGCTCGAGCTCGACTATGTGCAGCGCATGATGGCCTGGCTGCTGCTGCGCGACCTGGCCGCGCTCGACGACACCCGCGTGGTGCAGCTCGGCCTGGGCGCGGCGGCGCTGACGCGCTTCTGCCACGGCGAGCTGGGGCTGCGCACCACCGCGGTCGAACTCAACGCGCAGGTGGTGGCGGCGTGCCGGCAGTGGTTCCGGCTGCCGGCCGACGACGAGCGCCTGTCGGTGCAGATCGCCGACGCCGGCGCCTGGGTGCAGGACGCGGCCCACCACGGCAGCGCCGACGTGCTGAGCGTCGACCTCTACGACCACGAGGCGGCCGCGCCGGTGCTCGACGACGACGCGTTCTACCGCGGCTGCCACGAGGTGCTGACGGATGGCGGCGTGATGACGGTCAACCTGTTCGGCCGCAATGCCGGCTTCTCGCGCAGCGCGCGCCGCATCGAGGCGGCCTTCGCTGCGTCGGGCGGCACGGTGCGCATGCTCGCGCCCACGCCGGAGGGCAACACCATCGTGCTGGCGCTGCGTGCCGGCACCTTTCCCGACGAGGCGGTGCTGCGCGAGCGCGCCGAGGCCGTCACCGCGCGCTGCGGCCTGAAGGCGGTGCGCTGGCTGGGGCTGATCCAGCCGCTGCCGCCGGTGCGCGCTCCCCGCAAGGCCCGGGCTGCGGCGCCGGTGGCGGAGCCGTCCGAATGAGCGGCCCGGCGCGGGTGCCGCCACCGGCGGCGACGGCGCGTCGAGCGGTGCCCGCCGCCACCGAGCCCGGCGGGCCGCTGAGCTGGCGCCAGACGCTGGGCTGGCTGGTCGAGGACGGCCGGGTGCGCCCGGACGATGCGGTGCAGCTCGCGCAGCGCCTGGGCGCGGGCGACAGCGCCCAGCATCCGCTGGTGCGCCTGGCCGGGGCCAGCCTGGTCGATGCCCGCGACGGCCGTGCGCTCGACCTGGAGGCGCTGACGCGCTGGCTGGCGCAGCGCGCCGGGCTGCCTTATCTGCGCATCGATCCGCTGAAGGTCGATGTCGCACGGGTCACCGAGGTGATGTCGGCCGGCTATGCCGAGCGGCGTCGGGTGCTGCCGGTGCAGGTCGGCGCCAAGGAGGTGGTGATCGCCACCGCCGAGCCCTTCGTCACCGACTGGGTCGACGAGATCGCGCGCCACACCCGGCGCACCGTGCGCCGGGTGGTCTGCAGCCCGCTGGAGCTGGCGCGCTACACGGCCGAGTTCTACCAGCTCGCCCGCTCGGTCAAGGCGGCGCGCAAGACCGGCGAGGCCAGTCTGGGCGGCGTCAACTTCGAGCAGCTGGTCGAGCTGGGCAAGCACCGCCAGCTCGACGCCAACGACCAGGGCGTCGTGCAGGTGGTCGACTGGCTGTGGACCTACGCCTTCGAGCAGCGCGCCAGCGACATCCACCTCGAGCCCCGGCGCGAGCAGTGCCTGATCCGGCTGCGCATCGACGGCGTGCTGCACACCGCCTACCAGCTGCCGCAGACCGTCATGGCCGCGGTGACCGCGCGCATCAAGCTGCTCGCGCGCATGGACGTGATCGAGCGCCGCCGGCCCCAGGACGGCCGCATCAAGACCCGCAGCCCGCGCGGCGACGAGATCGAGATGCGCCTGTCGACGCTGCCCACCGCCTTCGGCGAGAAGCTGGTGATGCGCATCTTCGACCCGGAGACCGCGGTGCAGCCGGTCGAGGCGCTGGGCTTCGGCGAGGCTGACGCCGCGCGCTGGCAGCGCCTGGTCGCGCAGCCGCATGGCATCGTGCTGGTCACCGGCCCGACCGGTTCGGGCAAGACCACCACGCTCTACGCCACGCTGCGCGCGCTGGCCACCGACGAGGTCAACATCTGCACCATCGAGGACCCGATCGAGATGATCGAGCCGGCCTTCAACCAG
This sequence comes from Sphaerotilus sp. FB-3, assembly GCF_023706025.1. Taxonomy (NCBI): domain Bacteria; kingdom Pseudomonadati; phylum Pseudomonadota; class Betaproteobacteria; order Burkholderiales; family Sphaerotilaceae; genus Sphaerotilus; species Sphaerotilus sp. FB-3. Next base: position 139,971 of record NZ_BQWE01000007.1, read on the forward strand.
ACGCAGGTGCACTCGGCGGTCGAGCTCGACTTCGCCAGCGGCCTGCGCACGCTGATGCGCCAGGACCCGGACATCATCATGGTCGGCGAGATCCGCGACCTGGCCACCGCCGAGATGGCGGTGCAGGCGGCGCTGACCGGCCACCTGGTGTTCTCGACGCTGCACACCAATGACGCCGCCAGCGCGGTGACCCGGCTGCTCGACCTGGGCGTGCCGGCCTACCTGATCGGCGCGACGCTCTCGGGCGTGCTGGCGCAGCGCCTGGTGCGCCGGCTCTGTCCTGACTGCCGTGCACCCGACGAGACGCTGACGCTGCATACCCTGCAGGAGGCGCTGGGCCGGCTGCCGCTGCTCGAGCCCGACGAGGTGCCGCAGCCGATGCGCCCGGTCGGCTGCCCGGCCTGCCGACAGACCGGCTACCGCGGCCGGCTCGGCCTGTTCGAGCTGCTCGAGATCGATCCGGCGGTGCGCGAGCATCTGCAGGCCGAACCCGACCTGAAACGGCTGCGCCAGGCCGCGCTGGCCGGCGGCCTGCAGCCGCTGCGCCGCGCCGGCCTGCGCCTGGTCGCGCAGGGCCAGACCACGCTGGACGAGGTGCTGCGCTCGACGCCGGCCTGGGAGGAGGGTGTCCGCTCCGCCCCGGCCGCAAGGTGAGTGCCGCTTGCTCCGGCGTCGAATAATCCCGGTTCTTTGCAGATTTTCAGGGTCGGAAGGCCTTGTCTTGCGCTGAGTCAGGCGGGTGCAGGCCGAAAGTGAAAAAACGCAAACCATGCGTGCACAAACTTCACTTCATCGCCGTGCCGGGGCCTGTCTGCTGGCCTTGGGTCTTGTTTCCTGTGGTGGCGGCGACGGCCCGCCTGTCGCCACGATCGATGCCTCGACGCCTGATGCGCGAGCTGCGGTGGCGGTTCCCTCCCGCGTCGATGTCGACAGCAGCTGGCCCTATCTGGGCATCGGCATCAATGCCCTGAACTACTACAGCGGCGCCTTCGCGACCGCCGACGTGGTGCGCGAGAGCCAGTTCCGCACGCCCCAGTGGGGCGATGCACCGGTCGATGCCGACGGCGCGCCGACGCGCGACGCGCTGATGATCTTCACCTCGACCCGCATGGGGCCGGGCGTCTACAAGCTGATCTTCAAGGGACAGGCCTCGCTGAGTGTTGCCGGCGTGCCGGCCGACGGCTCGGACCAGCGTCCCTTCATCCAGAACGCGGTCTACACCGCGTCGACCAACACCACCACCGCCGATGTGGTGATCCCGGTGGCGATCCGCGACAACGCCTGGCTCACCTTCGACAACACCCGTCGCACGGCCAGCTCGGCGCTCGACACCGGCGTGACCGAGGTCCGGCTCTGGCGTCCGGGCTATCCGACCGATGGATCGGTGCTGTTCACGAACGAATTCCTGACCGCGATGAAGAAGTTCCATGTCATTCGTGGCATGGACTTCGTCGCGGCCAACAGCAATGCCGACATCACCTGGGCCAGCCGGACCAACGCCCGGCACATCGGCGCCGTGGCCACGGGCAAGGGTCAGCCCTGGGAGCTGCTGGTGCAGCTGGCCAATGCCACCGGCAACGATCTGTGGATCAATGTGCCGACCCGCGCCGACGATGCCTACCTGACCCGGCTGGCCCAGCTGCTGCGCTATGGCTCCGACGGGGTCAATCCGTACACCTCGGCCCGCGCCAATCCGGTCTGGCCGCCGCTCAGGACAGGCCTGAAGGTCTATGTGGAGCTGGGCAACGAGCTGTGGAACTGGAGCCCGGGCTTTTTCGGCTACGGCTGGTCGCTGGGGCTGGCCGATGCCGCACGAAAGACGCGCGCCCACCCGATCAACCATGATGGTGCGGTCGACGCGACCTCCCAGGACGGTCTCTACACGGCCCACCGCCGCTGGATCGCCTGGCGCTCCTCGCAGGTCAGTCTGGCGTTCCGCAAGATCTATGGCGATGCGGCGATGATGAGCACGGTCCGGCCGATCCTGGCCACCCAGGTGGCCGATGGCAACGCCTACATGAGCGAGGCGCTGCGCTGGGCCGAGGGCTACTACAGCATGATGCGCACCGTCAATGGCAAGACGGTGCGCATTGTCAGTTCGGTGGCACCTCGCAAGGTCAGCGAGCTGTGGTGGGGCGGCGGCGGGGCGGCCTACTACGAGTCCTCGGCCGAGCCGACCGATCCCGCCGATCCGGCACAGATGACGGCCTTCTTCGAAGGCTTGCCCGGACCGCAGTTCGCCATGCGCACGGCGATCGATGCGACCTGGATGCGCGGCTATGGCCTGAAGTCGGTCGCCTACGAGGGCGGGCCCGCTCCTGGCGGCAGTCCGCTGGGCTCGGCGAGCTGGCCGGGATCGGTGTCTGCGGCCTACAACGCCGATCCGCGCATGCTGGAGCGCATGCATGCCGCCCATCAGGTCTACCAGGCGCAGGGGGGACAGATGCTGAACTACTACGTCTACAGCGGTGCCGGCCCGTGGGACTTCGTCAACGGCCTGCCGGGGGCCACCAGCACGGTGTCGGACACCGATACCGTCAAGCTGCAGGCCATCGACGCGATCCGGCTGACACGCAAGAACGGTGCGACGCTGGGCGCGACGGTTCCGGGCACGGTGTGGCTGCAGGATCCGCAGCTCTTCCGTCAGCTCTACGGCGGGGCGAGCGGCTCCTGGGGCTATGACGGCCAGGCGATCCGCTTCGGGCCCGGCACCCGGGGAGCCGCCTTTGCCGAGTCGATCCTGCTTCCGGTGCGCGCCGCTGCGGCCGGCACCTACCGGTTTTCCCTGCGCACCTACGATGCGTCGGCCGGTGCGCAGGTGGAGATGCTGATCAATGGCCAGACCGCGGGCACCTGGACGCTGCCTGCGAGCACCTCGGGGCAGCCGGTGGCCAGCAGCGTGCTGAGCGCCGCGCTGCCGGCGGGTCTCAGCGTGGTGCGTCTGCGTTCGCTCAACAGCGCCATCTGGATCCGCGATCTGGTGGTGCAGTGAGCGAGTGGGTCGGGGCGGATCGTGCCCCGACCTGCATTCGGGCAGAAACAGGCGCAGTTTCTGCCATTCGAGGGTTTTCCCGCATCATTTGCCAGCATCCTGCTAAGTGGTCCCCACAGCTGCGCGTCATCAGCCGCTTTCTAGAATCGCGGCATCCTGTTTTCCGACATTCGAGGAGATGACGTGCAAATCAAGAGCCAGAAGGATTTCTGGTCGGGGCTGATGTTCATCGGGGTGGGGGTCGCATTCGCGGTCGGTTCGCTCGAGTACAGCTTCGGCAGTTCGGCCCGTCCGGGGCCAGCCTATTTCCCCTTCGGACTGGGGGTGCTGATGGCCGTCCTGGGCGCGATGGTGCTGTTCGGCGCGCTGGGCAAGTCCGGTGGCGACGGCGATCCGGTGGGCGCGTTCGCCTGGCGGCCGCTGTTCATCATTCTGGGCTCGGTGGCGCTCTTCGGCTTCCTGCTGCCGCGCCTGGGCATGCTGATCACGCTGCCGCTGCTGGTGCTGATCTCCTCGACTGCGAGCGAGGAGTTCTCCATCAAGGGCGCGCTGATCAATGCCGCGGTGCTGACCGTGGCTTCGTGGGCCGTCTTCTCGAAGGGCCTGAACCTGACCATCCCGCTGCTGCCGACGATCTTCGGCGCCGGCGCCTGACCCGCGGGAGGCGATTCGCATGGACCTGATCAACAACCTGGCGCTCGGCCTGGAAACGGCCGTCACCTTTCAGAACCTGTTCTACGCGCTGATGGGCGCGATCCTGGGCACGCTGATCGGCGTGCTGCCCGGCCTCGGCCCGGTGGCGACGATCGCGATGCTGCTGCCGTCGATCTACGCGCTGGACGCCACGCCGGCGCTGATCATGCTCGCCGGCATCTACTACGGTGCGCAGTACGGCGGCTCGACCACCGCGATCCTGATCAACGTGCCCGGCGAGGCCTCGTCGGTGGTGACCTCGCTCGATGGCTACCAGATGGCGCGCAAGGGTCGCGCCGGCCCGGCGCTGGCCGCGGCCGGTCTGGGCTCCTTCTTCGCCGGCTGCGTGGGCACGCTGGTGATCGCCGCCTTCGCGCCGCCGCTGACCGAGCTGGCCTTCCAGTTCGGCCCGGCCGAGTACTTCTCGCTGATGGTGCTGGGCCTGATCGGTGCGGTGGTGCTGGCCTCGGGCTCGCTGGTCAAGGCGATCGCGATGATCATCCTGGGCCTGCTGATCGGCCAGATCAACACCGACGTGATCTCGGGCGTGCCGCGCTTCAGCTTCGACATTCCTGAGCTGACCGACGGCATCGGCTTCGTGACCATCGCGATGGGCGTGTTCGGCTTCGGCGAGATCATCTCCAACCTGGGCCGTCCGGCCGAGCAGCGCGAGGTGTTCACCAAGGAGGTCAAGGGCCTGATGCCGACCCGGCAAGACGTGCGCGACGCCTTCCCCGCGGTGCTGCGCGGCACCGCGCTGGGCTCGCTGCTGGGTGTGCTGCCGGGTGGCGGTGCGCTGCTGTCGTCCTTCGCGGCCTACACCATCGAGAAGAAGGTGAAGATGCGTCCGGGCGAAGTGCCTTTCGGCCAGGGCAACATCCGCGGCGTGGCCGGCCCCGAGGCGGCCAACAACGCCGGCGCGCAGACCAGCTTCATCCCGATGCTGACGCTGGGCATTCCGCCCAACGCGGTGATGGCGCTGATGGTGGGCGCGATGACCATCAAGGGCATCCAGCCGGGTCCGCAGGTCATGACCAGCAACCCCGAGCTGTTCTGGGGCCTGATCGCCTCGATGTGGGTCGGCAACCTGATCCTGGTGATCCTGAACCTGCCGATGATCGGCATCTGGATCAAGCTGCTGACCGTGCCTTACCGCTTCCTGTTCCCGGCCATCCTGACCTTCTGCTGCATCGGCCTGTACACGCTGAACAACAACAACTTCGATGTGTACATGGCGGTGATCTTCGGCCTGATCGGCTACATCTTCTACAAGCTGAACTGCGAGCCGGCGCCGCTGCTGCTGGGCTTCATCCTCGGCCCGATGATGGAAGAGAACCTGCGCCGCGCGCTGCTGCTGTCGCGTGGCGACTGGACCACCTTCATGAGCCGCCCGCTGTCGGCCGGCCTGCTGATCGCGGCGCTGCTGATGATCGTGGTGGTGATGCTGCCCTCGATCCGCAACAAGCGCGAGGAAGCCTTCCAGGACGCGGACTGACACGGCGTCCTGCCCTGAGCGCATTCCTGCCAAGGCCCCACCCCCCGGTGGGGCCTTTTTCATTTCCATGATGATGGGTCGGATGGACGGACGATGCCTGTGACCTTGAAGACGATGCTTGATCCCGAGCGCCTGCCGCAGGCGCTGCAGCCGCTGCGCCTGCCGGTGTTCCGGATGCTCTGGCTGGCCTGGCTGGCGGCCAACCTGACGATGTGGATGAACGATGTCGCGGCCGCCTGGCTGATGACGCAGCTCACCGACAGCGCGGTGATGGTGGCCCTGGTCTCGGCGGCGTCCACGCTGCCGGTCTTCCTGCTGGGCCTGCCCAGCGGGGCGCTGGCCGACATCGTCGACCGGCGGCGCTGGTTCGCCTCCACCCAGCTGTGGGTGGCGCTGGTGGCGCTGCTGCTGGCGCTGCTGGCGCTGGCCGACGGCATCACGCCGCATCTGCTGCTGCTGCTGACCTTCGCCAACGGCATCGGGCTGGCGGCGCGCTGGCCGGTGTTCGCGGCGATCGTGCCGGAGATCGTGCCGGCGGCCTCGCTGTCGGGGGCGCTGGCGCTGCAGGCGATGGCGATGAATCTCTCGCGCATTCTCGGTCCGATCGTGGCCGGTGCGGTGCTGGCGGCCTCGGGCAGCGCGGCGGTGTTCGTGCTCAATGCGGTGCTGTCGCTGCTGGCCTTCGTGCAGATCCTGCGCTGGAAGAGCAGCCCGCGCATCAGCGCGCTGCCGGGCGAGCGCTTCGTCGGCGCGATGCGGGTGGGCGTGCAGCATGTGGCGCAGAACCCGCGCATGCGCGCGGTGCTGCTGCGGGTGTTCGTGTTCTTCTTCCTGAGCACCGCGCTGACCGCGATGCTGCCGCTGGTGGCGCGCCGGCTCGGCGGCGGGGCCGGGGGCTTCACGCTGCTGATGGCCTGCATGGGCAGCGGCGCGATGACGGCGGTGCTGGCGCTGCCGCGCCTTCGCGAGCGCCACAGCCGCGACCGCATCGTCGGCATCGGCTCGCTGATCGTGGCGGTGATGACGCTGGTGGTGGCGCTGGCGCCCTGGCTGTGGCTGGCGGCGCTGGGCATGGCGCTGGCCGGCATGGCCTGGATCGCCACCGCCAACACGCTGACGATGTCGGCGCAGCTCGCGCTGCCCAACTGGGTGCGCGCGCGCGGCATGTCGACCTACCAGATGGCGCTGATGGGCGGCTCGGCCGCCGGGGCGGCGACCTGGGGCCATCTGGCGGGCTGGACCTCGGTGCCGACCGCGCTGATCGTGTCGGCGCTCTGCGGGCCGCTGGTGCTGCTGGCGGTGCGCCGCTTCACCGTCTCCGGCCAGGAGGCGGACCTGCGCCCGGCGCTGCCCGCCTCGCCGCCCAATCCGGCCACCGACATCGGCCCGGACGAGGGCCCGGTCATGGTCACGGTCGAGTACCTGATCGATCCGGCGCGCGCCGCCGAATTCGCCGAGGTGATGCGCCTGACCCGCCAGGCGCGGCTGCGCCAGGGCGCGCTGTCCTGGGGCCTGTTCCGCGATACCGAGCAGCCCGGGCGCCATGTCGAGTACTTCGTCGACGAGACCTGGGTCGAGCACCTGCGCCGGCTGGAGCGCTTCACGGCCGACGACGTGCAGCTGCGCGGGCGGCGGCTGGCGTTTCACCTGGGGGCGGAGGCGCCGAAGGTACGGCGGTATGTGGGGGAGGCGCTGGAAGGGGTGGGGCGGTGATTCAGGCTCAGGCCGCCCCAGCAGCGCATCCAGCGGTGTTTCGACGCCGGATTGTTGCGCGGCCCGGTCGGCAGCACGGCGGCCACCTCGTCGATCGTGAGCACCGAAGGAATCCGGCGCGGGGCCGTGGGTCGCGCCATCTCGTTCATCCAGGGCAAATCGACGCCGATCACCTCGCGATAGAGGAACAGCAGTGCCGACAGCGCCTGTTTGTGTGTCGAGACAGAGACCCGCCGCACGTTGGTCAGGTGGGTCAGGAACGCCTCGACCTCGGCGGCGCCCATGTCCTTGGGGTGGCGCACGCCGTGGAATCGGATGTAGGCGCGGCTCCAGGACAGGTAGGCCTCCTCGGTCTTCAGGCTGTAGTGCAGGTACCGGATGCGCTCGCGCAGCTGGTCCAGCAGGCGCTTCGACTGCAGCGGCGGGCGGTCGGTCGACGTGCTGCGGCGAGGTGGGTGGTTCATGCGGGCAGTCTGGCGTGGTGGCGGCCGGAGGCCAATCGCCCTGAAGCGGGATGCGGGTGGGGGCCGGCGTGCTTTGATAGACGAAAAACGTGCTGGCGGCTATGCTGATCGGCCATGTGCAGGCGGCCTGACTGGCTGTGCTCGGTGCAGGGTTTCACGGTCCATTTAGGGGGAGGTTATGCGTCAAGCTGCGGAAAAATTTCAATGCCGACAACAAATTGCGTGCCGTTCCGGCGCCAGGTTAGATGGCGGCGACCACGTTAGACAGCAGGGCCGTGAGGTCTAAATTACGTTAGACGGGCGTACAAAGATAATTTCCATCTCAAGGGATCACCATGCGCTTCATTCACGCACTATTACTGGCAGGGATCGCTCACTCTGCATATGCGTCGGAAAAATTAACCTTCAAGACCGATCTTGAGAAGCTAGAGCGCGAAAAAGCAGCTCAGATCGGTGTTGCGATCGTCGATCCCCAAGGAGAGATCGTCGCGGGCCACCGAATGGCGCAGCGTTTTGCAATGTGCTCAACGTTCAAGTTTCCGCTAGCCGCGCTGGTCTTTGAAAGAATTGACTCAGGCACCGAGCGGGGGGATCGAAAACTTTCATATGGGCCGGACATGATCGTCGAATGGTCTCCTGCCACGGAGCGGTTTCTAGCATCGGGACACATGACGGTTCTCGAGGCAGCGCAAGCTGCGGTGCAGCTTAGCGACAATGGGGCTACTAACCTCTTACTGAGAGAAATTGGCGGACCTGCTGCAATGACGCAGTATTTTCGTAAAATTGGCGACTCTGTGAGTCGGCTAGACCGGAAAGAGCCGGAGATGAGCGACAACACACCTGGCGACCTCAGAGATACAACTACGCCTATTGCTATGGCACGTACTGTGGCTAAAGTCCTCTATGGCGGCGCACTGACGTCCACCTCGACCCACACCATTGAGAGGTGGCTGATCGGAAACCAAACGGGAGACGCGACACTACGAGCGGGTTTTCCTAAAGATTGGGTTGTTGGAGAGAAAACTGGTACTTGCGCCAACGGGGGCCGGAACGACATTGGTTTTTTTAAAGCCCAGGAGAGAGATTACGCTGTAGCGGTGTATACAACGGCCCCGAAACTATCGGCCGTAGAACGTGACGAATTAGTTGCCTCTGTCGGTCAAGTTATTACACAACTCATCCTGAGCACGGACAAATAGTTGACGCCCGTCTAACAATTCGTTCAAGCCGACGTTGCTTCGTGGCGGCGCTTGCGTGCTACGCTAAGCTTCGCACGCCGCTTGCCACTGCGCACCGCGGCTTAACTCAGGCGTTAGGCCCACAAGAAGAAACACCGTGCCAATCTTCGAACGCGCATCTGCATCAGACGTCCCAGCGCTTAGTGAGTTGCTAGATGTGCTGTTTACTCAAGAAGTTGAGTTCAAGCCAGACACGGCAGCTCAATGCAAAGGTCTATCAACCATCATTGGCAACCCAGATCTTGGCGCCATCCTGGTTGCGAGGGAAGACCGGACCGTTTTGGCAATGGTCAACCTACTATTCACCATTTCTACGGCACTAGGTGAACGTGTCGCTCTTCTCGAAGACATGGTGGTATCACCCAGCGCTCGTGGCTCAGGCGTCGGATCAGAGCTTCTCAATTACGCAATTGACTTTGCGCGCTTGAGTGGGGTCAGACGAATCACGCTTCTCACAGATCGAGAGAACACATCAGCACAGCGCTTTTATGCGAAGCACGGCTTCTCCGAGTCCACCATGGTCCCGCTTCGGCGAACTGTCCCCTAAAGCCATGAGTAAATCAGCAGCACAATCACCTGTCACCAGCCTAACTCGGCGTTCAACGCGGACGCCACGGCAGGCCATGCCTTCGGCATTCTCATGGCCTGCCGCGGTACCCTCCGCACTTCGTGCTCCGGCGCCGGTTAACTAGGGCGTTAGACATCATGAGGGACGCAGTGATCGCCGAAATTTCGACACAACTGTTAGAGGTGCTTAGTGTCATTGAGCGCCATCTGGAGCCGACGTTGCTGGCCGTGCATTTGTACGGCTCCGCAGTGAATGGCGGCCTGAAGCCATACAGCGATATTGATTTGCTGGTTACTGTGACTGTAAGGCTTAATGAAACAACGCGGCGAGCTTTGCTCAACGACCTTCTGGAGGTTTCGACTTTCCCCGGCGAGAGTGAGGCTCTCCGCGCTATAGAAGTCACCATTGTCGTGCACGACGACATCATTCCGTGGCGTTATCCAGCTAAGCGAGAACTGCAATTTGGAGAATGGCAGCGCAATGACATTCTTGCGGGTATCTTCGAGCCAGCCACGATCGACATTGATCTGGCTATCTTGCTGACAAAAGCAAGAGAACATAGCGTTGCCTTGGTAGGTCCAGCGGCGGAGGAACTCTTTGATCCGGTCCCTGAACAGGATCTATTCGAGGCACTAAATGAAACCTTGAAGCTATGGAACTCGCAGCCCGACTGGGCTGGCGATGAGCGAAATGTAGTGCTTACGTTGTCTCGTATTTGGTACAGCGCAGTAACCGGCAAAATCGCGCCGAAGGATGTCGCTGCCGACTGGGCAATGGAGCGCCTACCGGCCCAGTATCAGCCCGTCTTGCTTGAAGCTAGACAGGCTTATCTTGGACAAGAAGAAGATCGCTTGGCCTTGCACGCTGATCAGTTGGAAGAATTTGTTCACTACGTGAAAGGCGAGAGCACCAAGGTAGTCGGCAAATGATGTCTAACAATTCGTTCAAGCCGACGCCGCTTCGCGGCGCGGCTTAACTCGAGCGTTGGGCATTAAGGAAAAGTTAATGGCAATCCGAATCTTCGCGATACTTTTCTCCATTTTTTCTCTTGCCACTTTCGCGCATGCGCAAGAAGGCACGCTAGAACGTTCTGACTGGAGGAAGTTTTTCAGCGAATTTCAAGCCAAAGGCACGATAGTTGTGGCAGACGAACGCCAAGCGGATCGTGCCATGTTGGTTTTTGATCCTGTGCGATCGAAGAAACGCTACTCGCCTGCATCGACATTCAAGATACCTCATACACTTTTTGCACTTGATGCAGGCGCTGTTCGTGATGAGTTCCAGATTTTTCGATGGGACGGCGTTAACAGGGGCTTTGCAGGCCACAATCAAGACCAAGATTTGCGATCAGCAATGCGGAATTCTACTGTTTGGGTGTATGAGCTATTTGCAAAGGAAATTGGTGATGACAAAGCTCGGCGCTATTTGAAGAAAATCGACTATGGCAACGCCGATCCTTCGACAAGTAATGGCGATTACTGGATAGAAGGCAGCCTTGCAATCTCGGCGCAGGAGCAAATTGCATTTCTCAGGAAGCTCTATCGTAACGAGCTGCCCTTTCGGGTAGAACATCAGCGCTTGGTCAAGGATCTCATGATTGTGGAAGCCGGTCGCAACTGGATACTGCGTGCAAAGACGGGCTGGGAAGGCCGTATGGGTTGGTGGGTAGGATGGGTTGAGTGGCCGACTGGCTCCGTATTCTTCGCACTGAATATTGATACGCCAAACAGAATGGATGATCTTTTCAAGAGGGAGGCAATCGTGCGGGCAATCCTTCGCTCTATTGAAGCGTTACCGCCCAACCCGGCAGTCAACTCGGACGCTGCGCGATAAAACCGCGCAGCGCCGGTTACTTCAACGTTAGACAGCGCTATGTACCAACGCATCAAAGCCCTGTTTTTTCGTTCGCATCGACTGGACTCAGACGTCGAGAAGCCTGAGTACATCTCGCGGCCTCCCATCAATGCGACCACCGTCGACTCACGCTTTGTCCCGCCGCAACCGAATGCTGTGTGGGTTAGCGAGCGTGATGTCGAGGAATTCATGCGGAACGGATATTCGTTTTGCCCCCATCCGGACGGTGGAGAGGTGTGCGTTCGCTTCCATAACAAGCCGCCGGAGCGTGTGCTTATGGATTGGCTACTCAATCCACCGAAAGGGCGTGGCGATGTCTAACTTCTCATTGCAGCCGACCCGCGCCAGCTTCGCTGGCTGGTCGGCTGAATTCAAACGTTAGGCCACTGATGGAAACACCGCTGCTTCTGAAAGCTGCCAACGGCCGCAACTTCCTCGCGTTCGAGGCGTACGACACGCCACAGTGGTTTGCCGCCGTTGAGTGGCTGACTGCTCAAGGCTTTACGCGGCGGTCACCGTTCACTGAGGCTCGGCCGGTCATTGGTTGTGACGAGGGCATAATGCCGTCGTTCGTTTGGGAGGGTGTGTCATTAGCTGCCGGCTGGGACAACTGGTCAGGGAACTATCTTCTCGCCCAATGCGAGCAGGGGGATGGCTTGCTAGTCGACCTCGCAAGACATGTGGCTGCTGTGGATCGGCGATCAGTGGCCTAACATTTCGCTCAAGCGGACCAATCAATCGCTTCGCGATTGATGTGGCCGCTTATTAACTAGGCAATAAAATACATTATAATTTATTGATGAAAAAGCCTGACGCCCGCCGCCTCGGCGAAGAAAGCCTGCAATTGCTCCGTTCCCAAGCACACCGCTTGAGGCTGGATGGACGAACTTGGGCAGAAATTGCTTCGATCGTGGGGGTGAGTCTTGGTGCCATGATGGTCTGGGCGAGGCGTTACCGCCTGGGCAGTGACGAGTTCAGTGAAGAGAATGTGGTTTCCCTTCGGCGAGGACGCGTGCAAGGTGCAAACCGCACCCTGTCCGGTGACGACGAAGCGCTGCTGAGACACTGGATCATTCAAGATCGGCCGGCGACCCATGGCTTGCCGTATGCGCTGTGGACTCGGCGTGCGGTTCAGGAACTCATCCGTGCCAAGTTTGATACCGACATGCCGATCCGTACCGTTGGTGAATACCTGATGCGCTGGGGCATGACGCCGCAAAGGCCGGCCCGGCGCGCTCGGGAGCAGGACCAGACCGCACTGAAGACGTGGACGAACGAGACCTATCCGGAGATCGTTCGGCGAGCCAAGGCGCAGGGTGGCACGGTCTACTGGGCCGACGAGACGGCCATCCGCCAAGACACGGCTTGGATTCGAGGCTACGCGCCGAGCGGGCAGACACCGCAGTTGCTGCACTCGGCGCGTTGGGACAGCATCACGCTGATATCGGCCGTGACCAATCAAGGTCTGGTGCGGTTTCGTCTGCATGATGGTGCCATCAATACCGAGCGCTTCATCGATTTTCTGCAAGGCCTGCTCGACGACACGCAAAACAAGGTATTCCTCATCGTGGATAACTTGCGGGTTCATCACCAGAAAGCGCGAGAAGCCCCGTCCTTCAGGGCGGGGAGGCAGAGCGCAGGCTCGCGCAGCGAGCCATTGGCTTGGTGGTCGAGTTTCCTGTGGCATGGTTGACTGTTTTTATATACAGTA
>NZ_BQWE01000008.1:0-58994 GCF_023706025.1 Sphaerotilus sp. FB-3
ACAGGCACTTGATGCTCAGGCAGAACTGGATCGCCGCGTCCGAGAAGGTCTGCCTGCGCCCGCGCTTGCCCGACGGCGCCGCCCGCCACTGCATGTCCCGGTCCAGCCACATCGTCAACGCTCCCCGCGCCTTCAGCGCCGCGTTGTAGGCCTTCCAGTTCGTCGTGCGGTACTTCGTCCGCTTCTTCTTGGCTTCGCTCACCGCGTCAGTCTACGAGCGCTCGGACGCTCGCTTTGTGCAACAGAGCCACCCTGCGACGCGGGCGATGGTGTAACTCCGTCTGGGGTCAGGGGAAACTCAGCCCCGGTAGGGTTGTGCAATAATACCCTCGATTCCGCATGAATTCTGAAAATATTTGTGATTGCATCAAGAGTTTATGTATTTAAAGCGACTTCACAGAAGTTTTTGACCTGTCTTGAGTTATCGCCACCAATGACTTGGGACATTTTTGAGGCAAATAACTTCAATGGAGCCGCTTTATGTCGGCAGCGTTTATGCTGCGATCAACATCCCCTCATTCGGACGATCGGAATCTGAGCGATCATCTTTTTCTGCTGCGTATGTTGATTGGCGGGTATTTGTGGAGGCGCCGCTCCCGTATATTTTTTTTGCGTCTTGGTTTGCCGGATCCCAGCTCCAACTCTCATCGGATATTTCATCGTTGCTGGGGGATTCAAGGTATCGTTGCGAGAACACTTTCACTGCTTTTCCTCGTGAGGGGGTTGAAAAAAATCAACTATCGATCCAGAAATATCTAGGCCAGTTAGATCTTCAATCCAAAGCCACTGCCCCATTGTATTGACTTCGAGAAAGTACCAATCATCTGACGGCGACACAATAAAATCTAGAGCGCCAAAATTTAACCCCAAAGAATTCATTAAGGCCCTGACTTTATTTTTAATGTTTTGTGGCGGATCTAAAGAATAGTGAGGAGTATGCGGAACATCGTACCTACGCCAGTCAATATTGGCTCGGCTTGATTTTTGAGAATCTATTCGACACACATGGTGATCTTGTCCAACCACTGTATATCTTACTTCGTATTGTTTTTCGATGTAGGCTTGAACAAAAACTGGATTTTCGCCTTCGTTTGCAAATTCCTCAAGATCTTGGATTGATATTTTGTTGACATACATTCCTTTGAATGATTTGTCGGATGGATCTCTGTAAAACTCTTGATTTTGAGGCTTCAAAACAACTGAATCATAGAGCTTGGAAAAATTTACAATTTCTGATTTTTTATTGCTCACAATATATGGCGGAATTAAAAATCCGATTTCTGAGGCTATATCTAATTGCAAATATTTATTTTCAGCTTGGTATGACTTTGCTAATGGATTGAGCCATTTTTTACTTTTCAGTGATTTATATAGACCAAGCAATGTTTTGTTCCATTCTCCGCGCCATATTTTAAATCCAACGTCATCCGTTTCTTCGTCGAGCATAACCTCGACAAATGGCCTCCTTGTCCAGATGGAGTAAATTTCATGCGAAGAAATTTGCTTCTTGTTTTGGTATATCAGCCATTCGCCCCCATTAAATGTCACCAAGGTCTGCTGAAGCGATGCAACATCTAAATTGAGTCTAAAATAAGAAAAATTATTTAAATCAAATTTTTTGCATACAATATCGGCATGCTTGTCATGTTGATCTGTTAGAACTAAAATCATGATGAAATTTTGTCTTTTACTGTACAGCTAACGAAGCACAAATCTTATTAAGTATTGTTTTTTCTGTCTACGGCAGGGGCATCATAAGCATCTATCTGCCAAAAGTTCGTGAAAAAAATCACAAATGAACGGCGTGCCTTGTCGGGACTAACAGGGTGGGCTTAGTTGTACAACCCTGCCGGCTGGTGGCCGAGCAGTGAGGTTGGCTGGGGGATGAGCAAACCAGCCAAGCAGAGGGACAAGACGACAAAATAGGTGACCTGCACGAAGGCGCTGAGGGCTAGGAAATCGCGGATGATGTGGCTGGACCGGGCCGGCCAGCGGCCAGGGCGATTGCATTAGCCACCGCTCGAAGTTTGTGCATGGCTGACTGAACCGGGCGTCAAGCCGAAGAGCCCTTGCAGGTAGTCATGGCTCTGTTGCACAAACCCACGAGCAGACGCCCTGACCCCAACCCCGGACGGACTCATGCCACGGCACCCACCGGCACGGTCTGCGGCCGGCCGATCTGACTGAAGCGGTTGAGCACGGCCACGCGCACATGCAGCTCCACCACCTGACGCTCGAAGGTGCGCGCCGTGACCCGCTCGCCCAGGCGCTTGAGGCAGTGCATCTTGGTCTCCACCAGGCTGCGCCGGTGATAGCCGCTCCACGTCTTCCAGATGCTTGTGCCCAGGCGCTGGCATGCCCGGACGGCCTCGTTTCGGGACTCGGATCCCGGACTGGAGCGGCGCCACAGGCGAGCGTTCTTGCGCGGTGCGATCACTGCCACCGCGCCGCGCTGCGCGATCGCATCCCGGCACGCCCTCGTGTCGTAGGCGCCGTCTGCGGTGACGCTGGCAACGGCCTCGTCCGGCGCGATCTGCGCCAGCAGCTCGGGCAGCATCGGCGCGTCGCCAATCGCATTGCTCGTGACCTCGACCGCGCGGATCTCCAGCGTCTGCGCGTCGATGCCCAGATGCACTTTGCGCCACTCGCGGCGGTACTCGGCCCCGTGCTTCTTGCGCTTCCACTCACCCTCGCCGACGAACTTGACCCCCGTGCTGTCGACCAGCAGCTGCAGGGGCTCGGCGCTGGGACGGTAGGTGATCTGGGCCTGCAGCGTCTTCTGACGTCGGCACACCGTGCTGTAGTCCGGCACCGGCCAGTCCAGCCCCGCCAGCCGCAGCAGGCTCTCCACCAGCCCCAGCGTCTGACGCAACGCCTGCCCGAACAAGCACTTGATGCTCAGGCAGAACTGGATCGCCGCGTCCGAGAAGGTCTGCTGGCGACCGCGCTTGCCCGACGGCTTGGCCAGCCACTGCATGTCACGGTCCAGCCACAGCGTCAGCGCGCCTCGCGCCTTCAGCGCCGCGTTGTAGGTCTTCCAGTTCTTCGTGCGGTACGTCGTCCGCTTCTTCTTGGCTTCGCTCACCGCGTCAGTCTACGAGCGCTCGGACGCTCGCTTTGTGCAACAGAGCCGTGCAGGTGCGCCACGAGTCGCCGCGCAGCGGCCGCATCGTCGCGCTCAACATGATCGGGCCGCTGTGCGTGCTGGTCTCGCTGATCGGCGCCTTCAACATTTCTTCCTTCTTCAGCCAGTCGCTGTGGCTGCTGCTGACGCTGGCCGGCTGGTGGAAAAGCCGGCGCTGAGGGCCGGCCGCCGCCCCGTCCGGGCCCGATGGAGCGCTTGTCGCCGCAGGACATCTTGGTGTCGTTCCCGGATCATCCCGGCGATCATCGCGGCCTTAACGTGGAGTCGGTCACACGCCATTCCCATACCCCTCTTGCTGGAGCATTTCCATGACTGACGACAAGGCCCTGATGAATCGCCGGCATTTCCTGGCCGGCACGACCACCACCCTGGCGCTGGCGGGCACGCCGCTGTCGGTGCTGGCCCAGGCCAAGCCCATCCGCATCGGCTGGACCGCCTGGTCCGACGCCGAGGCGGTCACGAACATCGCCAAGCTCATTCTCGAGCAGCGCCTGGCGCAGAAGGTCGAGCTGGTGATGACCGATGTGGCGCTGCAGTACGCCGGTCTGGAGCGCGGCCAGATCGACCTGATGCTGATGGCCTGGCTGCCGGGCACGCACCAGAGCTATTACGAGAAGGTCAAGGGCTCGGTCGAGAATCTCGGCGCGCTCTACACCGACGCCAAGCTGGGCTGGGCGGTGCCGGCCGACATTCCGGTGGCCACGCTGAAGACCATCGACGACCTGAAGAAGCCGGAGGTGATGGAGAAGCTCGGCGGCAAGATCCAGGGCATCGATGCCGGCGCGGGCCTGATGAAGCTCTCCGAGGCTGCGATCAAGACCTACGGCCTCGACTACAAGCTGCTGACCGCGTCGGATGCGGCGATGGTCTCGGCGCTGGACCGCGCGATCCAGCGCAAGCAGTGGATCGTCGTCACCACCTGGTCGCCGCACTGGATGTTCTCGCAGTACAAGCTGCGCTATCTGGAAGACCCGAAGCAGGCGCTGGGCGGCGCCGAGTCGATCCACGCGCTGGCACGCAAGGGCTTCAGCGCCGACTTTCCCGCGGCCGCGGCCTTCATCCGCAACCTGAAGATCTCGCTGGCCGACCTGGAGGGCGTGATGCTCAAGGCCCGCGACAGCAATGCCGCCAAGGAGGCCGCGGCCTACATCGCCTCGCATGGCGAGCAGGTCAACCGCTGGGTGGCTGCGGCGGGCAAGTAATCCGCCTCATCCGACGCAAAAAGGGCCGGGGTTCTGCCCCGGCCCTTTCCTGTCCTGGCGCCGCGCGGACTCAGCGCCCCAGCGCCTGCGGCTGACCGCCCTTGAAGCCGTAGACGCTCACCGGCGACTGCTTCAGGTCATGCGCGGCGTTGAAGGCGTATTCGCCGGCCACGCCGACATAGCGGCCGGCGGCGAGCTGCTCGGCCAGCTTGCCCGGATCGGTCGAGCCGGTCTTCTGCATCGCGTCGGCCAGCAGCATCGCCGCGTCGTAGAAGGACACCGCGTAGGTCAGCGGATCGCGCTGGTAGGCGGCGCGGTACTTCGCCGCGAAGGCGCGGCCCGCATCGGCCTGGTCCAGCACCACGCCGGCCTGGCTGCAGAACACCCGGCCGTCGGCCAGACTGCCGCCGCTGAGCCGGCTGGTCTCGGTGGTGCAGATGCCGTCGCCGCCGAGCAGCGGCGCGCGGATGCCCTGCGTGACCATCTGGCGCAGCATCGGCCCGGCCTGCGAGGAGTAGCCGCCATAGAAGACCACGTCGGGCTGGGCGGCGCGGATCGAGCTGAGGATCGCGGTGAAGTCGGTCGCCTTGTCGGTGGTGTATTCCTGGCGCACGACGGTCATGCCCTGGCGTTTGGCCTCGCCCACGAACTCTTCCACCAGACCCTGGCCGTAGGCGGTGCGGTCATCGATCACCGCCACCGTCCGGGCCTTCATCTTCGTGGCCGCATGCACCGCCATCGACACGCCGACCTGCGCGTCGTTGACGCCGACGCGGAACAGGCGCGGATAGCCGAGCTGCGTGACCTTCGGGTTGGAGGCCACCGTCAGCATCAGCATGCCGGCGTCGTGATAGACCCGGCCGGCCGGAATGGCCACGCCCGAGTTGTACGGTCCGATGACATAGCGCACATGCGCGTCGGCCAGCAGCTGCGCGACCGCCACGCCCTGGCGCGGGTCGGCCGCGTCGTCCTGCGCGACCACCTCGAAGCTGACCTTGCGCCCGCCCACCTGCACGCCGCGGGCATTGAGCTCCTTGACCGCCAGCAGCAGGCCGTCGCGGTTGTCGGCGCCATAGGCAGCCTGGCCGCCCGAGAGCGGGCCGGTGAAGCCGATCTTCACCACCTCCTGGGCCTGCGCCGACAGCGTCAGGCCCAGACCGAGCGAGAGGGCCAGCGGCGCGAGCCGCAGGCCGGAGAGAGCAGTGCGTCGTTTCATGAGTGCGGGGTCCTTTGTTCGATCTGCGAGAAGAAAAGGTCGGCGAAGCTCAGGCGGCCCGGCGCTGCCCCGGCCCCTGCGCCAGCTGAGCGCCGAGCAGCGGCGAGAGCAGCATGTCGGGGCACTGGCGGGCCTCGACGAGGCGCAGGCCGTAGGGGCGGGCGCTGCGCTCGATCAGGCGCCAGAGGTAGTCGGCGAAGCTGCGGCGGAAGACCAGCGCGACGCCTGCGGCGTCGCTGCGCAGGAGGGTCATCGAGGCCTTGCTGACGACGGTGGAGACGCAGTCGCCGGCGGGCAGGGCCTCGACGTCGTAGGGGGTGAGGTGGCGCAGCAGCTGCAGGTGGGGCAGGCCGGAGACGCGCAGGCTGGTGAAGCCGCCGCTGTTGTCGACGACCTGGGCGAAGAGGCCGGCCAGGGCGAGCTGGAGGGCGTCGAGCAGGCGGTCGCGCTGGTCGCGGGGGCAGAGCAGCCACCACTCGTCGGGGGACTGCCAGAGGACGACGCCGGCGGGGCAGCGCAGCACCGAGCGGGGTCGGGTGGGCAGGGGCGCGCCCAGCACGGCGGCGGTGGCTTCCATGAAGGCCGCGTCGTCCTGGCGCCCGCGCAGCACGAGGTAGCCCAGGTCGGGCAGCTCGGCGGCGGTGAGGGCGAAGGGGCCGGAGCCGGCGGGGCCCAGGGGCAGGTGGGCCAGGGGGGAGCGGAGTTCAGGCATGTTGACGTTCTCCCTTGGGATCGACGAAGACGGGCGAGACGACCTTGACCGGGGTGATGCGGCCGCCGGCCATGGCGAAGAGGCGCTGGCCCTCGCGCTGGGCGCCGCCGCGCACGACGGCCATGGCGATCGAGCGGCCCAGCTCGGGGCTGAGGTAGCTGCTGGTGACATGGCCGAGCATCGGCGTCGGCGTCTGGCTGGTGTCGGTGCTCTCGAGGATCTGCGCGCCTTCGGCCAGCACCAGGGCGGGGTCCTCGGGCATCAGGCCGACGAGCTGCTTGCGGTCGGTGCGGGCGGTGTCGCTGCGCGAGAGCGAGCGCTGGCCCAGGAAGCTGTACTTCTTCTTGGTGCTCACCGCCCAGCCCATGGCCAGGTCGTGCGGGCTCATCGAGCCGTCGGTGTCCTGGCCGACGATGATGAAGCCCTTCTCGGCGCGCAGCACATGCATGCTCTCGGTGCCGTAGGGGGTGATGTCGAAGTCGGCGCCGGCGTCCATCACCGCTTCCCAGAGCGCCTGGCCGTAGCCGGACTCGACATTGAGCTCATAGCTCACCTCGCCCGAGAAGCTGATGCGGAAGACCCGGCAGGGCAGGCCGGCGACGGTGCCGGCGCGCCAGTCCATGAACTTGAACTTCTCCGGCGAGAGATCGATGTCCTTGCACAGCCGGGCGAGCACCTGGCGGGACTTCGGCCCCACCAGCGCGACGGTGGACCAGTGGTCGGTGACCGAGGTCATCCAGACCCGCAGCTCGGGCCACTCGGTCTGGTGCCAGCGCTCCAGCCAGTTGAGCACCTTGGCCGCGCCGCCGGTGGTGGTGGTCATGTAGAACTGCTGGTCGTGGATGCAGGCGGTGACGCCGTCGTCCATGACCATGCCGTTCTCGTCGAGCATCAGGCCGTAGCGGCACTTGCCCGGCGCCAGCTGGCTCCAGGCGTTGGCGTAGACGCGGTTGAGGAACTCGCGGGCGTCCGGCCCGTCGATCTGGATCTTGCCCAGCGTGGAGGCGTCCATGACGGCCACGCCGGAGCGCGCGGCGCGGCACTCGCGCGCCACCGCTGCGTGCATGTCCTCGCCCTTCTTGGGGAAGTACCAGGGGCGCATCCAGTTGCCGACCGGCTCCAGCTCGGCCTGGCGGGCGACATGGCTGGCGTGGATCGCGGTGGTGCGCACCGGGTCGAAGGTTGCGCCCTCCATCGTGCCGGCCAGCGCGCCGAGGCTCACCGGGGTGTAGGCGGGGCGGTAGGTGGTGGTGCTGACCTCGGCGACCGGGCGCTTCAGCGCCCGCGCGGCGATGACGAAGCCGTTGACATTGGACAGCTTGCCCTGGTCGGTGCCGAAGCCCAGGGCGGTGAAGCGCTTGACATGCTCGATGTGCTGCCAGTTCTCGCGGATGGACAGCTCGATGTCGGCGGCGGTGACATCGTTCTGGTAGTCGACGAAGGCCTTGGCGCCGGTGCCCTCGGGGCGGCCGTCGGGCACGCGGAACATCGGGCGCGCGCCCTGGCGCGGCGCGCTGCGGCACACCGGCGCGGCCAGCAGCGCCGGCGCGCCCAGCAGGCGCAGCACCTGCTGCATCGCCTCGGTGGTCTGGGCCAGCGACTCCTGCAGCTCGAAGGCGCCGGTGACCGCACCGACGCAGGCCACGCCCTCGCGGCCCTGGCGCGGCGCGACGAAGGCGGCGACGCGCTCGTCCCAGGTCGGGCGGCGGCCGTCATGGCAGAACAGGTGCACGGTGGGCGACAGGCCGCCGGAACTCAGCAGCGCGTCGCAGCGGATCGTCGGGCCGGAGCCGGCGACCTCGTCGCGGTCCGGGTGCAGCTTGACCAGGCGCGCGGCCCGGACCTGGCTGCGTCCGCGCGCCTCGGCCACCGCAAAGCCCTGGTGCACGGTGATGCCCGCCTCCAGGCGCCGGGCGAAGCCGTTGTGGCGCGGATCGACCACATGGACCCGGGCGCCGGCGGCGGCCAGCGCATTGGCCGCGTCGTAGATCAGGTCGCTGGTGCCGGTGACCACCACCGTGTCGCCCACCCGCACGCCGTAGCGGCGCAGGAAGGTCTGGCCGGCCGAGACGGTCATCACGCCGGGCAGGTCGTTGTTGCCGAAGACCAGCGGACGCTCGATCGCGCCGGTGGCCAGCACCACCTGGCGGGCGCGGATCTTGTGCTGCCGCTGGCGTGGCAGGTGCGGATCGCGGGTGCCGATCGGCAGGTGGTCCTGCATCAGCTCGACCGCCAGCACCAGGTTGTCCTGGTAGAGACCGAAGGCGGTGGTGCGGCTCAGGCAGGTGACATGCGGCATCGCCGCCAGCTCGGCCAGCGTCGCGGCCAGGAAGGCGTCGCGGTCGCGGCCGTCGATGTTCGCGCCCGGGTCCGACAGCAGCCAGCCGCCCGGCTCGTTCTGCTCGTCGACCAGGATCGTCTTCAGCCCGGCGCGGCCGGCCTGCAGCGCCGCCAGCAGGCCGGCGGCACCCCCTCCGACCACCAGCACGTCGACATGGTGGTAGAGATGGTCGTAGTGCTCCGGATCGGGCTCGACCGGTGCGCTGCCGAAGCCGGCGAACTTGCGGATCACCGCCTCGTAGGCCGGCCAGAAGCTGCGCGGCCACTTGAAGGTCTTGCTGTAGAAGCCCGCCGGCATGAAGCGCGAGGCGCTGCCGATGACCGCCTTCAGGTCGAAGTCCAGCGAGGGCCAGCCCGAGGTCGAACCCGCCTTCAGGCCCTCGTACAGCTCGGCCTGCGTGGCCTTGATGTTGGGCACCGTGTGCGCGCCCTCCTCCATCTGCACCAGCGCGTTGGGCTCCTCGGGACCGGCGCCGATCAGGCCGCGCGGGCGCCCGTACTTGAAGCTGCGCGCCAGGCGCAGCTTGCCCGAGGCCAGCAGCGCCGAGGCCAGCGTGTCGCCGGCAAAGCCCGACAGCGCCTCGCCGTCGAACTGGAAGCGGACCGGCCGGCGGCGGTCGATGCGGGTGCCGGCAATGTCGACGCGACGCGCGGTCATGTGTGTTCTCCCTGGCGCTGGGCCTTCATTTCCGCCTCGAACAGCGGCTTGCCCTCGGCCAGCGTCCAGCTGCCCGAGATCTCGTAGGTCGCGGTGTGGCGGCGCACCGCGAACACCTTGCGGCAGGCGGCCGAGTGCTGCCACTGCTCCCAGAACCAGCCCTTGAGGTTGCGGCGCATGAAGAGGTAGTCGCCCCAGGTCGCGTCGTCGACCTCGGCGGGGTTCTCGGGGCGGGCGATGTAGGCCTCGCCGGCGTAGCTGAACTCCTCCTCGTCTCGGAGTTCGTCGCAGTGCGGACAGTGCAGTCGGAGCATGGGTTCAGGTCCTGCAGAAGGTCAGTGCGCCACGGCTGCGGCGCCGTGCTCGTCGATCAGGTGGCCGCTGTGGAAGCGGTCGATCGAGAAGGCCTCGTTGAGCGGGTGCGGCCGGTCGTTGGCGATGGTGTGCGCGAACACATGGCCCGAGCCCGGCGTCGCCTTGAAGCCCCCGGTGCCCCAGCCGCAGTTGAAGTACAGGCCCTGCACTTTCGTCTTGCTGATGATCGGGCAGGCGTCCGGCGACACGTCCACGATGCCGCCCCACTGCCGGTTCATGCGCACCCGCGAGAACTGCGGGAACAGCTCGATGATCGCCGCCGCGGTGTGGTCGATGACATGCGGGCTGCCGCGCTGGCCGTAGCCCAGGTAGCTGTCGATGCCCGCGCCGATCACCAGCTCGCCCTTGTCGGACTGGCTGAGATAGCCGTGCACCGCGTTGCTCATGATCACGGTGTCGATCACGCGCTGCATCGACTCCGAGACGAACGCCTGCAGCGGATGGCTCTCGATCGGCAGCCGGATGCCGGCCATGCGCGCCAGCACCGACGAGTGGCCCGCGGCCACGCAGCCCACACGGCCCGCCTTCACATAGCCCTGGCTGGTCTGCACGCCCTGCACGCGGCCGCCCTGGATGTCCAGGCCGGTCACCTCGCAGTTCTCGATCAGGTCCACGCCCAGGCGGCTCGCGGCCCGTGCGAAGCCCCGCGCCACCGCATCATGGTGCGCGATGCCCGCGCGCGGCTGCCAGCTCGCGCCCAGCACCGGATAGCGGCTGCGCCGGCTGCAGTCGAGCTGCGGAATCTTCTCCGCCACCTCGTCGCGCGTCAGCACATGCGCATCCACCCCCTGCAGCCGGTTGGCGTTGACCCGGCGCTCGATGTCGCGCATGTCCTGCAGCGTGTGCCCCAGGTTGAAGACGCCGCGCTGGCTGAACATCACGTTGAAGTTGAGGTCCTCGGTCAGGCCCTCCCAGAGCTTCATGCCGTGCTCGTACAGCAGCGCCGCCTCGTCCCACAGGTAGTTCGAGCGCACGATGGTGGTGTTACGCGCGGTGTTGCCGCCGCCGAGGTAGCCCTTCTCCAGCACCGCGATTCGGCCCGCCTTGTGGTTCTTCGCGAGGTAGTAGGCGGTGGCCAGGCCGTGCCCGCCCCCGCCGATGATGACCACGTCGTAGCCGGACTGCAGCGGCCGGCGTGTCCACGCCGGCTCCCACGTCCTGTGGTGGCTCAGGCCGTTCTTGAAAAGGCTCCACCATGAATAGTTCTGGCCTGACATTTGTCTGGACTCCTGGCTGATCGGGATGGGTCCATTCTTCGTGTCCGACCCCGGGCGCGATTGCCGCATCGCGACACCCTCTTGTCGGATCACGACAGGCTCAGGTCGCGGGCAGGGCCAGCGGATCGCTCATCGCCAGCGCGTCGACCTTGCCGCGGCGCAGCGCGCTGGCCGGGTAGCCGAAGACCTCGCGGAAGCGCCGCGAGAAGCCGGCGCTGTCGCCGAAGCCGCATTCCAGCGCGATCTGCGACAGTGGCAGCCGGGTGTGCTGCGTCATCCAGTGCGCATGGCGCAGCCGCAGCCGCACCGAGAACTCGTGCGGCCCCATGCCGATGGCCTGGCGGAAGCAGCGCTCGAGGTGGCGCAGGCTCATGCTGACGCTCTGCGCCACCTCCTGCAGCGGCATCGGGCTGGCCAGGTTCTGCTCCATCAGCCAGATCGCCTGGCGCACGCGCGGGTCGTCGGTGCGCTCGGCGAAGCTGGGCTGGGGCTGGGGCGTGCGCGCCGGAAGCGCCCCTTCCTCCAGCAGGATGCGCAGCGCCTTCGACGCGGCCGCGCGGCCGCAGTGGCGCTCGATCAGCCAGGCCGCCAGATGCACGACGCTGGTGCCGCCGGCGCAGGTCAGGCGGTCGCGGTCGACCACGAACATCTCGTGCGACTCGGCGCGCAGGCCGGGAAACTCGCGCAGGAAGTCCTGGTGATGGAACCAGCTCACGCAGACGCGGCGGCCCTGCATCAGCCCGGCGCGCGCCAGCACGAAGGAGCCGGTGCACAGCCCGACCAGCGGCACCGCGCGGGCAGCGGCCAGGCGCAGGAAGTCCTGCAGCGCCGGGCTCAGCCGGCGCGTGCCCGGCAGCAGCCCGCCGACGAACACCAGATAGTCGAAGCCGGAGGGATCGCGGAAGCGCTCGGTGGGCATCAGCTCGATGCCGTTGCTGGCGCTCACCGGGCGCAGCTCCTCGGCCAGCACGCTCCAGCGGCAGTGCAGCGGACGGCTGCGGTCGCCTTCGTCGGCGGCCAGGCGCAGCGCGTCGACGAAGCCGGAAAAGGCCACCATCGTGAAGCCGGGCATCAGCACGAAGCCGACGCTCAGCGGGCGTGAATCACGCGGGGGGGACTCTGCTGCTGCGCCCGTCAGGTCGTCGACGCTGCGTTCAGCACTCGACGATGTTGACCGCCAGTCCGCCACGGGCCGTCTCCTTGTATTTCGTCAGCATGTCGGCGCCGGTCTCGCGCATGGTCTTGATGACCTTGTCGAGGCTGACATGGTGGTTGCCGTCGCCCCGCAGCGCCATGCGCGCGGCGTTGATCGCCTTGACCGAGGCGATGGCGTTGCGCTCGATGCACGGGATCTGCACCAGACCGCCGACGGGGTCGCAGGTCAGGCCCAGGTGGTGCTCCATGCCGATCTCGGCGGCGTTCTCCACCTGCTCGGGCGTGCCGCCCATGACCGCGCACAGGGCGCCTGCGGCCATCGAGCAGGCCACGCCGACCTCGCCCTGGCAGCCGACCTCGGCGCCGCTGATGCTGGCGTTCTCCTTGTAGAGAATGCCGATCGCCGCGGCAGTGAGCAGGAAGTCGGCGACGCCGGCACGGCTGGCGCCGGGGGTGAAGCGGGTGTAGTAGTGCAGCACCGCCGGCACGATGCCGGCCGCGCCGTTGGTCGGGGCGGTCACGACCCGGCCGCCGGCGGCGTTCTCCTCGTTGACCGCCATCGCGTAGAGGTTGACCCAGTCCATCACCAGCAGCGGATCGCCCACCGCGGCCTCGGCGCGCGAGAGCAGGTGGCGGTGCAGGTCGGGCGCGCGGCGTTTCACCTTGAAGCCGCCGGGCAGCACGCCCTCGGTGCGGCAGCCGCGCACCACGCAGTCCTGCATCACCTGCCAGATGCGCGCCAGGCCTGCATCGATCTCGGCGTCGTCGCGCCAGAAGCGCTCGTTGGCACGCATCAGCTCGGCGATGCTGCAGCGGTGGCGGCGGGTCTGCTCCAGCAGCTCCTCGCCGGTGCGAAAGGGGCGCGGCAGCGCGGGGCGGTCGGCGACCAGCGCCGGCGCGCCGGTCTCGTGGCTGACGACGAAGCCGCCGCCCACCGAGTAGTACTCGCGCCGGTCCAGCTCCAGGCCCTCGGCATCGAAGGCGACGCAGCCCATGCCGTTGGCGTGGAAGGGCAGCGCGCGGCGCTTGTGCAGCACCAGGTCGCGCCGCTCGTCGAAGGCGATCTCGTGGCGGCTGTCCAGGCGCAGCCGCCCGCTCAGGCGCACCTGCTCGAGCAGGCCCGGCACCGCGTCGACATCGACCGTGTCGGGCGCATGGCCCTGCAGGCCGAGAATGACCGCCTTGTCCGAGCCGTGGCCGCGGCCGGTGGCGCCCAGCGAGCCGTAGAGCTGCACCTCGACGCGCGCCACGTGCGCCAGCAGCCCGGCCGCGTCGAGCCGCTGCACGAACATCCGCGCGGCCTTCATCGGCCCCACCGTGTGCGAGCTCGACGGCCCGATGCCGATCTTGAACAGGTCGAAGACGCTGATGGTCATGGTGCCTCCGGGCTCAGCGCAGCACCACGGTGCGCTGGCCGTTGATGAAGACCCGGTGCTCGAGCACCTGGCGCAGCGCCCGCGACAGCACCGTCGACTCGACCTGGCGGCCCACCGCCAGCAGGTCCTCCGGGCCGTGCGCATGGTCGACCCGCTCGGTGGCCTGCTCGATGATCGGGCCCTCGTCGAGGTCGGGCGTGGCGAAGTGCGCGGTGGCGCCGATCAGCTTCACGCCGCGCTCGAAGGCCTGGTGATAGGGCCGAGCGCCCTTGAAGGCCGGCAGGAAGCCGTGATGGATGTTGATGACCCGCCCGGCCAGACGCTCGCACAGGCGGTCCGACAGCACCTGCATGTAGCGCGCCAGCACCACCAGATCGGCGCCGGTGTCGTGCACCAGCCCGAGCAGTCGCTCTTCCTGCGCCGCCTTGGTCTCGGGCGTGACCGGCAGGCAGTGGAAGGGCAGGCCGTGGGCCTCGGCCAGACCGCGCAGCGTCTCGTGGTTGGAGACGACCGCCACCGGCTGCATCGGCAGCTCGCCATGCTTCCAGCCGGCCAGCAGCTCGACCAGGCAGTGGTCGAGCTTGGAGACCATCAGCAGCACGCGCAGCGGCTGTGCCAGGTCATGCACCTGCCACTGCAGTGCATCGCACTGCGGCGTCAGCACGGCGAATTCCTCGCGCAGCCGCACCAGATCGTCGGCGCGGGCCTCGGCGCGGCGGAAGACCGCGCGCACGAAGAAGCGCGCGGTCGGCGGGTCGTCGTAGACGGTGAACTGCTCGACATAGGCCTGGTGCCGGCCGAGAAAGGCCGCCACCGCGGCCACCTGGCCGGCGGCGCTGCGGCAGGCCAGCGTGAGCGCGTAGCGACGCGGCGAGGGAGAGTCGGACATGGACATCGGGAGCCACCTTGCGAAACGCGGACCGCTGCGGTCCGCCGGGCTCCACTGTCGGCAGTCCGCCCCATCAGGGCTTGTCCGATTCCGACATCCGCTTGCCCGGGCTCGCCAGTGCGGGCGCCGCCGGCCGCGCTCAGCCGATGACCGATTCCGGGTAGAGCCGGCGGATCTCGTCGATGCGGCCAAGCAGATCGTTGAGGTGTTCGCGAACCGCGGTTCGTGCCGCGCTGGGTTCGCGCCGAGCGATCGTCGCGGCAATCTGTTCATGCTGTGCCAGCACCGAGGCGATGTTGCCCGCCTCTGGCAGATGCAGCCGGCACAGCCGGTCGATGTGGCCGCTCTGCCGGCGCACCAGTGCCCACAGCGCCTCCCGGCCCAGCGCGACGTACATCGCCTGGTGGAAGGCCTGGTCGGCCTCGATGAACTCGACACAGTCCGCATCGGTCAGCGTGCCGGTGGCCTCCTGGCGCGCCAGTGCGTCGGTCAGGCGGGCCTCCAGCGCGGCGTCGGCCTCGCCGCAGGCCAGCCGCTCGACGATCTCCAGCTCCAGCTCCAGCGCCTGCCGCAGCAGATGCGCCTGGGTGGCGGCGGCCAGGTCGATGCGGCTGACCACCGTGGCGTGCTGCGCGAAGATCTGCACCAGCCCCTCCTCGCCGAGCTTGATCAGCGCGTCGCGGATCGGCGTCTGGCTCACGCCGAAGGCCTCGGCCAGCTCGCTGCGCACCAGCACCGTGCCGGGGGCCAGTTCCATCGAGACGATGCGCGCGCGCAGCTGCTCGAAGATCTGCGGCGCGGCATGGCGCGAGCGGTCGAGCGTGGTTCTGGGAAGAATGGCGGACAGCGGACGGGCAACAGACTTCGCGGGCTTGGGCATGGCCGCAAATTCTATGCCCATACAGGAAGGGGTTTCTTCGCTCCGCTGCAGGTCTTGTCAGACCCGGCGCAGCGGCCGTCCGCAGCCCAGCGCGAGCACCGACAGCGCACCGCCGTCGCGCACCCGACGGTAGCCGAGTTCGCCGAGCATCCGGCAGGCCATCGCCGAGCGGCCGCCGGCGGCGCAGTAGACGACGATGTCGGCCTGGTGGTCCGGCAGTGCCTGTGCGCACAGGCCGGCGAGCCGGTCGAGCGGCAGATTGACGGCGCCGTCAAGATGGCCGCTGGCGAACTCGGCCGGCGAGCGGACATCGATGACCAGGGTGGAAGGCGACAGCAGGGAGGACATCGCAGGGTCTCCGGAAAAACAGTGGCACGGAGTGCAAATATACCCTGCAAGGTATATTTGCTATAGTCTTCCCATGAGCATTTCCACTGCCAGTCCCAATCTTTCCAAGATTTCCCGGAGTTCCCTGGGCAGCCAGGCGCCGCTGATCGCCGACGAGCTGGACCTGATCGATTCGCTGTTCGACCTGTCCGGGCGGGAGCTGCTGGAGGTCGGCTGTGGCGCCGCCCGTCTGGCACGCGCTCTGCTCGAGCGCCATCCCGACAGCCGGCTGACCGGCCTGGAGGTCGATGCGCGCCAGCATGAACGCAATCTGCAGCGGCCCCATCCGCGGCTGCGCCTGCTGCTGGCAGGGGCCGAGGCGATGCCGCTGCCCGATGCCTGCTTCGACGGCGTGCTGATGCTGAAGTCGCTGCACCATGTGCCGCCGGCGGTGATGGACCGTGCGCTCGACGAGATCGCGCGGGTGCTGCGCCCGGGAGGCTGGCTGCATGTCTCGGAGCCGGTCTACGACGGTGCGCTCAACGAGATCGTGCGACTGTTCAACGACGAACGCGAGGTGCGAATCGCTGCGCAGCAGGCCCTCGACCGGGCACTGGCACGACCCGACAGTCTCTGGCGTGCCGGCGAGCAGCGCCATTTCGAGATGCCGGTGCACTTCGCCGACTTCGCGGCCTTCGAGCGCCGGATGCTGCATCCGAGCTTCGCCGACCATCATGTCGATGCCGCACTGACCGAGCGGGTGCGCGTCGCCTATGCACCGCACCAGCGTGCCGACGGCGCCAGCTTTACCCGGCCGATGCATCTGCGGGTGCTGTGGCGGCGCTGAGCGCTGCCCCGAGATCGTTCGGCCGTTCCGGTTCAGCCTTTCACCTGCACCCGCGCGGCCCCGTCGCCGCGCGCCTGCATCCGCCCGACGCAGGCCGCCTCGGCGAAGCCGGCGGCGCGGAAGGTGGCCAGCACCGCGTCCAGCGCCTCGGGCGCGCAGCTCACCAGCAGGCCGCCGCTGGTCTGCGGGTCGGTCAGCAGCGCGCGCTGCGCCTCCAGCAGATCGGCCGGCAGCGCCACCTCGGTGCCGTAGCTGGCCCAGTTGCGGGTGGAGGCGCCGGTGAAGACGCCGTCCTGGGCGAAGCGGCGCGCATCGTCCAGCACCGGCACCGCGGCCAGCTCGAGCGTCGCGTCCAGCCCGGAGCCGCGGCAGACCTCCAGCAGATGGCCGAGCAGCCCGAAGCCGGTCACGTCGGTCATCGCGTGCACCGCCGGCAGCGCGGCCAGCGTGGTGCCGACCGCGTTGAGCTGCGTCATCGGTGCGCGCATGCGCGCATAGCCCGCCTCGTCGAGCAGGCCGCGCTTGAGCGCCGCCGACAGCACGCCCACGCCGATCGGCTTGCCCAGCACCAGGCAGTCGCCGGAGCGCGCGTCGGCATTGCGCCGCACCTGGTCGGGCGATACCAGCCCGATCGCGACCAGGCCGTAGATCGGCTCGGCCGCGTCGATCGAGTGGCCGCCGGCGATCGGGATGCCCGCCTCGCGGCAGACGCTGGCGCCGCCCTCCAGGATCGCGCCGATCGTCTCGGTCGAGAGCTTCTGGATCGGCATGCCGACCAGGGCCAGCGCGAAGATCGGCCGCCCGCCCATCGCGTAGATGTCCGAGAGCGCATTGGTCGCGGCGATGCGGCCGAAGTCGCGCGGATCGTCGACGATCGGGGTGAAGAAGTCGGTGGTGGCGACGATGGCGTGGCGCTCGTCCAGGCGCCAGACCGCGGCGTCGTCGCTGGTCTCCAGACCCACGATCAGCTCCGGCGGGATCAGGCCCTGCGGCGTGCGCGCCAGGATCTCGGAGAGCACGCCGGGCGCGAGCTTGCAGCCGCAGCCGCCGCCGTGGGCGAGCTGCGACAGCGGCGGGTGAGCGGGCGCGGGCGCAGTGGCCGGTGCGGTCGTCATGGCCGCGCTCACTTCAGCAGGCCGGTGGAGCGGCCCACCTGCTCGATGATGGCGAAGTCCTCGGCCCTGGCCGGCACGAACTTCTTCGCGCCCTGCAGGTCGAGCACCGCCTTCTCGGCCGGATCGTTCATGTCCAGCGTCAGGAAGGCGTCGGCGAACTTCTTCACCGTCTCGGCGGGCAGGTCCTTGCGCGCGGTCCAGACATAGTCGACGAAGGCCGGCGTGGTCCAGATCGCCCGCACCTTGGCCGGGTCGAACTGCTGCTTGGCTTCCATGCGCTTCCAGACCTCGATGTTGACCGCGCCGGCCTGCACCTTGCCCGACTCGACCATCTTCACGGTGGCGTCATGCGCGCCGCTGTAGACGGGCGCGCCGGCGAAGTCCTTGTCCGGGTCGATGCGCCAGGTGGTCTCGAGGAAATGGCGCGGGAACAGGTGGCCCGAGGTGGACGACTTCGAGCCGAAGGCGAAGCTCTTGCCGCGCAGCTCCTCGGGCTTGGTGATGCCGGAGGTGCTGCTGGCGATGAAGACGCTGTGGAACTCGCGGTCGATGTCGCGCATGACCACCGGCCGCGCGCCCGACATCACCTTGGCCTGCACGAAGGTGAAGCCGCCCAGCCAGGCGAAGTCGATCTTGCCGGCGCCCAGCGCCGAGACCGCGGCGCCGTAGTCGATCACCGGCACGTAGACGACCTTGACGCCGAGGTGCTTCTGCAGCTGGTCGACCAGCGGCTTGTACTTGCGCGCCAGCTCGGTCGGGTTCTCGTCCGGGATGCCGGAGACGCGGATGACGGTCTCCTGGGCCTGTGCCAGCGGCGCCAGCGCGGACAGGGCCAGCAGCGAGGACAGGGCGATCAGGGTGTGGCGGGGCAGGTTCATGCGGGAAAGGCTCCGGAGGAGGAAGGGGAGAGAACGGACGGCGCGCAGCGCGGGCCGCGGCCGGGGGTGGCGAGCAGGCGCGCGCGCAGGCGGTCGCCGATCAGGTCGACCAGCGCGACCAGGCTCAGCAGCACGATCAGCAGCAGCGTCAGGTCGCGCACATGGAAAAGGCTGATGGCGGTGTGCAGCGCGTCGCCGATGCCGCCGGCACCGACGAAGCCCACCATCGTGGTGGCGCGCACATTGACCTCGAAGCGGTAGAGCGCGAAGGCCGCCAGCCGCGCGCGCACCTGCGGCCAGACGCCGGCGACGAAGACCGCCAGCCGCCCGGCGCCCTGTGCCTGCAGCACCGCCGGCGGCCCCGGCTCGGCCTCGTCGAGCACGTCGGCGAACAGGCGGCCCATCACGCCGAGGTTGTGCACCGCGATGGCCAGGATGCCGGCCAGCGGCCCGCCGCCGACCCAGACGACGAAGACCAGGGCCAGCGTCAGCTCCGGCATCACCCGGGTGAGCTGCAGCACCGCACGCGCCGACTGGCGCCCGGCCCACAGCGCGAGCCGGCGCGGCCAGGCCGGGCGCGGCGGATCGGGCAGGAAGCTGCCGGTGCTCAGGTGCGCCGCCGCCAGCGGGGCCAGCACCGCCGCGCCCAGCGCCGAGGCCAGCGTCGCTGCCCAGGCCATCAGCACGGTCTCGCCGGTCTGCAGCGCCACGGTGCGCATGAAGGCGGCGTCCGGCGCCAGATGCTCGAAGCTCAGCAGCGCCACCGACGAGCCGCTCCACAGATCCGCCCAGGCGATCTCCAGCCGCCACAGCGCCGCCGCCGTGCCCAGGCCGGCCAGCGCAAGCGTGCGCTGCAGGGGCCAGCGCCGCAGCCGCGCGCCCAGCGCCTCCAGCGCGACGACGAAGACCAGCACCGCCAGCAGCGTGGTCGCCAGCTTGTCGTACTGGAAGTAGCGCAGGCTCAGCGCGATCTCGCTGCCCAGGCCGCCGGCACCGACCACGCCCAGGATGGAGCCGATGCGGATGTTGCATTCCAGGCAGAACAGCGCGTAGCCGGTCCAGGCGCGGCGCACCTGCGGCAGCACCGCGTGCAGCAGCACCGCGCCGCGCGAGGCGCCGGTGGCGCGCAGCGCGCGGATCGCGGCGGGCTCGAGCGCCTCGGCCAGCTCGGCGTAGAGCTTGCCGATGTTGCCGCCCACCGTCAGCATGATGGCCAGCACCGCCGCGCCCGGCCCCAGGCCGAGCAGCTGCACGAACAGATAGGCCCAGACGATCTCCGGCACCGAGCGGAAGAAGTTCAGCAGCAGCCGCGCGAGCTGGCGCATCAGCGCGCCCAGGCCCCGCCACCACGCCGGCAGGCGCTGCGGCGGATCGTCCAGATCGGGCACGCGGATCGCCGCCAGGGCCAGCAGCGTGCCCAGCGCGGTGGCCATCACCGTGCCCAGCACGCCGATCAGCAGGCTCTCGAGCGAGAGCTCGAGCACCCGCGCGAGGAACTCGGCCGAGAAGTCCGGCCGGGCCAGGCCGGAGAGGATGTCGCCGGCGTTCTTCAGCCCCTCGGCGTCGAACAGCTTCGCGGGTTCGGCGCCGGTGAGCGGCAGCGCCACCCCGCCCGAGAGCAGCACCGCCAGCACCAGCAGCAGCGTCAGCAGCCGCGAGCGCAGCACCGGGTCAGAGCCGTTCATCGCTGCCGGCATAGAGCTGGGCCAGGCGGGTCTCGTCGACCTCGGCCGGCGGGGCATCGAACAGCAGGCGGCCGTCGCGCAGGCCGATGACGCGGGTGCAGTCGCTGCGCACGATGTCGAACCAGTGGGTGCAGAACACCAGCGCCATGTCGCCGCCCCTGGCCTGGTCGACGATCAGCCGGGTGATCTGACGCGCGGTGCGCGGATCGAGCGAGGCGGTCGGCTCGTCGGCCAGCAGCAGGCGCGGGCCCGACACCAGCGCGCGCGCCAGCGCCACCCGCTGCATCTGCCCGCCGCTGAGCGTGGCTGCCGGTGCCCACTGCAGCCCGGCCAGATCGACCGCCTGCAGCAGCGCGGCGACGCGCTCGCGCTCCAGCGGCCACAGCGCCGCCAGCAGCGTGCGCCAGGCCGGCCAGTGCGACAGCAGCCCGGCGACGATGTTGTCGTGCACGCTCGACTGCGGCACCAGCAGGTTCTGCTGCTCGACGATGCGGCAGCGGGCGCGGTGCGCCTGCAGCGCGCGCCACGGCATCTGCGCCAGATCGCGGCCGTCGACCTCGATGCGGCCCTGGGTGGGGCGCAGCGCGCCGGCCATCAGCCGCAGCAGCGTCGACTTGCCCGCGCCGCTCGGGCCGATCAGCGCCACCCGCTCGCCGGCCCGCAGCGTCAGGTCGATGCCGGAGAGCACCTCGCGATCGCCCCAGCGGCGGCCGAC
Organism: Sphaerotilus sp. FB-3; assembly: GCF_023706025.1. Taxonomy (NCBI): domain Bacteria; kingdom Pseudomonadati; phylum Pseudomonadota; class Betaproteobacteria; order Burkholderiales; family Sphaerotilaceae; genus Sphaerotilus; species Sphaerotilus sp. FB-3. The sequence goes on from NZ_BQWE01000008.1 coordinate 20,733, forward strand.
GCCGTGCAGGCGCAGTTCCCGTGCCATGCCCGCGTCCTCTTCAGCCCAGCGCGCGCAGCGCCTGCGCCACCCGCTCGATGCCGGCGGCGTCCAGCATGTCGGCGGCGACCGTGCGCCGCTCGGACCAGCGGCGGAAATGCGCCGCCTGCGAGCGGCCGTAGGCCGGGTCGTAGTGCAGCCGGCTCAGCTCGTCGAAGAGCGGGCGCAGCGCGCGGGTGCGCGCCCAGTCCTGCCAGCGCGCGATCGTCTCGCGACTGTGCAGCTCGCGCAGCATCTCGAGGCGCGAGGCGAGCTGTTCGGGCTCGTCGCCCAGGTAGGCATAGTCCTCGAGCAGATAGTCCAGCCGCGCCGCGGCGCTGGCCTCGATCTCGAGGCAGACGGCCGCGCGCATGCGCTCGATCAGCGCGGTCGGCAGCGCGATGCGGCCGATTCGGCGGCTCTCGGCCTCGACGTAGACCGGCCGGGCCAGGTCGAACCGCTCGATCTGCACCGCCAGCTGCGTCTCGAAGGCTTTCTGCGAGGGCTGCTCGACGCCGGGCAGCGCGCCCAGCAGGGAGCCCTTGTGGCAGGCCAGGCCCTCCAGGTCGAGCACCTGCTCGCCCTGCGCGGCCAGCGCCTGCAGCACGCGGGTCTTGGCGCTGCCGGTGGGGCCGCAGACCACCCGCAGATCGAGCTGCGGCGCGATCGCGTCGATCTGCGCGATCACATGCTGACGCCAGCGCTTGTAGCCGCCGGCGAGCTGCTGCGCGTCCCAGCCCACCAGTCGCCACCAGTTCACCATCGAGCCGCTGCGCAGGCCGCCGCGCCAGCAGTAGACGACCGGCCGCCAGGTGGCCGGCATGTCGGCGAAGCGCTCACGCAGGTGACGTGCCAGGTTGGCCGCCACCATCGCGCCGCCGACCCGCCGCGCCTCGAAGGCGCCCTGCTGCTTGTAGATCGTGCCGACGATGCGGCGCTCCTCGTCGTCGAGCGAGGGGCAGTTGATCGCGCCGGGAATGTGGTCGAGCGCATATTCCGACGGCGAGCGCGCGTCGATGATGCAGTCGAAGCGATGCAGGTCGGCGATCTGCGCCGGGCCGCGCGAGCTCATCGGCGAGCCTGCGCCAGCGGCGGCAGGAGGTGCTGGGTCATGGTGGGGCGGGACACGGGCCAGGGCGGAAGGGCAAAGGCGAGATGATAGGAGATCGCCCCAGGTCGGGTGCGCGGTCTGCCGGCCTGCCCGATCTCGGCTAGCCTCGGGTTCTTTCCCGACCGATCAAGGACTTCTTCTGATGAGCCCCTGCACCACCCGCTGGACAAGCCTGCCCGCCGAGGACGGCTCGCTGGGCGCCTTCGTCGCGCTGCCGCCGGCCGGCCGCGGCCCCGGTCTGCTGCTGCTGCAGGAGATCTTCGGCGTCAACGCGCACATCCGCGCCGTGGCCGAGCAGTACGCGCAGTCCGGCTTCGTGGTGATCGCGCCCGACCTGTTCCGGCGCCAGGCGACACGGGTCGAGCTGGGCTACGTCGGCGAGGACCGCGAGCGTGCGCTGACGCTGATGCGCGGCTTGAGCCGCGAGCAGGCGGTGGCCGACATGGCCGTGGCGCTGGCAGCGCTGCGCGCGATGCCGGAATGCACCGGTCGCATCGGCGCCCTGGGCTACTGCATGGGCGGGCGGCTGGCCTTCGCGGCGGCGGCGCTGTGCGGGGTGGACGCGGCGGTGTGCTACTACGGCGGCGGCATCGCCGCGCAGCCCGATCTGGCCGCGCTGGCCGGGCGCATCACCGTGCCGGTGCAGTTCCACCACGCCGGCCACGACCCGAGCATTCCGCCCGAGGCGGTGGCCGTGGTGCGCACGACCATGACCCGCGCCCCCGCCGCCGCGCAGGCCGAGTTCCACGACTACCCCGACGCGCAGCACGGCTTCAACTGCTGGGCCCGCGCCGCGCACGACCCGGCCAGCGCGGTGCTGGCGCAGGGGCGCAGTCTGGTGTTTCTGGCGGCGCTGTTCTGAGCGCACGCCGTGCAGTCCACGCTCTTCTGGTCTAAAGTGCATGCACTTTTGCTTTTGCCTGACAAGGACTGCCGTGATCCAGCGCCCTGCACTGACCCGTGACGATGCCATGACCCTGCTGCTGGCCGCCGAGGCCGAAGCCGCCCGCAATGACTGGGCGGTCTCCCTGGCGGTCTGCGACGACGGCGGCCACCTGATGGCCTTCGTGCGCCGCCCCGGCGCCACGCCGGCTTCTGCCCAGATCGCCCAGGCCAAGGCCCGCACCGCCGCGCTGATGCGCCGCGAGACGCTCGGCGTCGAGCAGATGATCAACCAGGGCCGCACCGCCTTCCTGTCGGTGCCGGGCCTGGACGGTCTGCTCGAGGGCGGTGTGCCGGTGCTGGTGGATGGCCACTGCGTCGGCGCGGTCGGCGTCAGCGGCGTGAAGTCGACCGAGGACGCCCAGATCGCGCGTGCAGGGATCGCCGCGCTGCTGCAGCAGGGCTGAATCGACCGAGCCTTCAGCGTCCGGTCTCGCGCAGCACCGGCTCGCAGCGCACCTCGCTCTTGACCGAGCGGGCGATGAAGCACTCGTCGTGGGCCTCGTGGTGCATCTCGTCGATCTCCTCGGGCGTGGGCAGATGCTCGCCGGAGAACTGCACGGCCGGGCGCAGCGTCACGCGCAGCATCGCGAAGCGGCCCTCGGCGTCGCGCCCCATCTCGCCGACCGCGGCGTCTTCGTAGCGGTCGACCCGGAAACCGCGTCGGGCCGCGATCGACAGGAACCACAGCAGGTGGCAGCTCGACAGCGAGGCGACGAAGGCCTCCTCGGGATCGACCGCCGCGGCGTCGGAGAACGGCAGCGGCACCACCTGCGGCGAGGACGAGCCCGGCACCTCGACACCGCCGTCGAAGCGCAGGACATGCCGGCGGCTGTAGCGCTTGTCGAGAAAGGGCTGCTCGCCACGCAGCCAGACGAGATCGGCGGTGTACTGGGCCATCAGGGAGACTCCGGCAAGGACAGGCCCGGAGTCTCCCACGCCTCAGCGTCCGGCCAGCTCGCGCAGCGCCTGCGCGCCCACCGGCGGTCGCGCCTGCCAGGCCAGCAGCGCGCAGCGCCGGGCGTCCGTCGCCATCACCTGCTGCACCCACGGGCGCTCGCAGCGGCCCCGCTCGGCCAGCACCGGATCGGTGGTGCCGCTGGCCAGCAGGCTCTGCTCGATCACCCAGGCGAAGGGCTCGATGCCGGCGCGGCGCAGGTCGTCCTGCAGCCGCTCGGCCTCGTGCACCGGCGTGGCCTCGGCCAGCGTGACCACCAGCACCCGGGTGAATTCCGGATCGCGCAGGCGCGGCAGCAGGTTCACCACCGCCTCGGGCAGGTCGCCGCGGGTGCGGCCGACTTCGCGGTGATAGGCCTCGGCCGAGTCCATCAGCAGCACGGTGTGGCCGGTCGGCGCGGTGTCGAGCACCACGAAGCCGTGCGCGGCCTGCGCCACCGTCGCGGCGAAGGCGCGGAAGACGGCGATCTCCTCGGTGCAGGGCGAGCGCAGGTCTTCTTCAAGCATCGCGCGTGCCGACGGGTCGAGCCCGGCGCCGGCGCGGGCGAGCACCTCGTCGCGGTGGCGCGCGACCTCGGCGGTCGGGTCGATGCGCTGCACCGTCAGGCCCGGCACCGCCTCGTCCAGCGACCAGGTCAGATGGGCGGCCGGGTCGGTGGTCGACAGCAGCACCCGGTGGCCGCGCGCGGCCAGCGCCACCGCCACCGCCGCCGCCACCGTGGTCTTGCCGACGCCGCCCTTGCCCACGGTCATCACCAGGCCGTGGCCGGCACGCTCGATGTCGTCGACCAGCGGGGCCAGCCCGGGCGGCAGCGCGAGGGCCGGCATGTCCGGGGTCGATGCGGTCGCGAGGGAGGAGCGGGGCGCCGGATGCAGCAGCGCTCGCAGCGCCTCCAGCCCGACCAGACCGCGGGCGATGAAGCCGGTGCAGCTGCGCGGCAGCGCCGCGAGACCGGCGGGCATGGCCGCGAGCGCGTCCCGGTGGCGCCGCGCCATCGCCTGAGCGACCGGATCCTCCGAAGGGGCATCGAACAGGCCGTTGATCGCCAGCACCTGGTTGGCCACGCCCAGCTCGGCCAGCTCGTGGCGGCTGCGCTCGGCCTCGCGCAGCGCGGCGGTCTCGGGGCGCGCCACCAGCACGACGGTGGTCACCGCGGCATCGGTCAGCGCCTCGACCGCGGCGGCGTAGATCGAGCGGTTGTGCTCCAGCCCGGCCAGCGGCCCCAGGCAGGAGGTGCCGGTGGTGTTGGTCGACAGGAACTCGCTCCAGGCCGAGGGCAGCGTCAGCAGCCGCAGCGTGTGGCCGGTCGGCGCGGTGTCGAACACGACATGGTCGAAGTCGCCGGCCACGCCGGTGCCGGCCAGGAGCGCCGCGAAGGCGTCGAAGGCCGCGATCTCGACGGTGCAGCCGCCGGAGAACTGCTCCTCCATGCTGCGGATCGCCGCCTCGGGCAGCAGGCTGCGGTAGGGGCCGACCATGCGCTCGCGGTAGGCGGCAGCGGCCGCTTCCGGATCGATGTTCAGCGCCGACAGGCCCGGCACGCCGGTCACCCGGGTGGGCGTGTCCGACAGCCGAGTCTCCAGCACCTCGTCGAGGTTGGAGGCCGGATCGGTGCTGACCAGCAAGACGCGCCGGCCGGTCTCGGCCAGCTGCACCGCGCAGGCCGAGGCCAGCGAGGTCTTGCCCACGCCGCCCTTGCCGGTGAAGAAGAGGTGACGGGTGTGGAGACGGGGCAGCATGGCCGGCCTCAGCAGCACTGGCCCGGCGCGCAGCCGCAGTCGCCGCCGCTGCCGAGCTTGATGCGCGGCTTGGCCGCCAGCGCCGCGGCCCGGGCGATGCGCTGCTGCATCTGCGCCAGCGTCGGGTACAGGCCGGTCGAGAGGATCAGGCCGTCGAGCATCACCACCGGCAGCCGGTCCATGCCGGCCTCGATCTCGCGCAGCACCAGCGGCTGCGCGGCGAAGGCGGCCGCGTCATGGCTCAGGCTGTGGCGGCTCACCGTCACGCCGCTGGCCTCCAGCGCCTTCAGATCGGCGTTGAACTGCACCAGCACAGGATCGACATCGATGCCGCACACGCCGGTGGGGCAGCACATCGCGGGTTCGAACACTTCCAGTCGGCTCATCGCGCTTGTCCTTTTCAGTCGGTGGGGAAATGCCCCCACGGGTTCTTCAGGGCCATGGTGGCGCCGGAAGTCCCGTGGGACCTTGATCATGCGCAAGCCGGGCGGCCCAGCGCGCGGTGCAGCAGCAGGCCCAGGCCGGCCCCCAGCACCTCGGCCAGCATGAAGGCCGGGGCGCTGGCCGGCGCGATGCCGGCGAAGCTGTCGCTGAACATGCGCCCGAAGACTGCCGCCGGATTGGCGAAGGAGGTCGAGGCGGTGAACCAGTAGGCCGCGCCGATGTAGGCCGCCACCATCGCCGCGACCCGGGCCTGCGGCGCGCGCAGGATCACCAGCAGCAGCCCGGCGGTGGCCACGGCCTCGGCGATCCACTGGCCGGTGCCGGTGCGCAGCCTGGCCGAGACCTGCAGCAGCGGCAGGTCGAACATCGCATGCGCCAGCACCGCGCCCAGCGCCGCGCCCAGCAGCTGCGCCGGCACATAGCCGGCGAGCCGCGCCCAGGGCAGCTCGCCGCGCAGCGCCATCGCCAGCGAGACCGCCGGATTGAAGTGCGCGCCGCTGACCGGCCCGAAGACCTCGATCAGGATGTACAGGCCGCCGACGGTGGCCAGCGTATTGGCCAGCAGCGCCACCGCGACATTGCCGCCGGACAGCCGCTCGGCCATCAGCCCCGAGCCGATGACGACGGCCAGCAGCAGCGCGGTGCCCAGCAGCTCGCCGAACAGGCGCTGTGCGTTCGAGACAGGAGCCTTCATCGCGTGCCCGCCCCGCTTCAGCTGCGCCAGATGGCGTCGAGTGCCGCCTGCAGCGCGGCGTTGTCCATCGTCTCCAGCGGCAGCTGAAGCAGCTGCAGCATCCGGTAGCCGATCGCCTGGCGGGTCAGCTCGAAGGCCTGCGCCTTCTGGTCCTCGGGCGCGTTGGACGGGTCGGGGTAGCCCCAGTGGATCTTGACCGGACTGCCGGGCCAGTACGGGCAGGTCTCGGCGGCGGCGCTGTCGCAGACGGTGATGACGATGCGCATCTCGGGCGCGCCCGGTGCGGCGAACTCGTCCCAGGACTTGCTGCGGGTGCCGGCGGTGTCGATGCCGGCGGCCTCGAGCACCTGCAGCGCATGCGGGTTGATGCGACCGCTCGGGCTGCTGCCGGCGCTGTGCGCGCGCACGTCGCGGCCGAGCTGGCGCGCCCAGTGGTTGAGCATGGCCTCGGACAGCACGCTGCGGGCCGAGTTGTGGGTGCAGAGGATGAGAACGTGGGTGGTCATGGGCGGTGATCTTCTCGGGGGGGCTGGTTCATGCGGCCTTCGCTGCTGGCTTCACTGCTGGCCGATGCGGTCGACCTCGCGGCGCAGCGACAGCGCGTCGAGCCGCTGCAGCGGCAGGGCCAGCATCAGCTCGATGCGGCGCTGCAGCGTCACGAAGGCATCCAGGAAGGCCTTGCGCACCGCGGCCTCCGGCGCGCTGACGGCCGCCGGATCCGGCTGGCCCCAGTGCGCGGTCACCGGCTGGCCTGGCCAGACCGGGCAGACCTCGCCGGCGGCCTGGTCGCAGACGGTGAACACGAAGTCCAGCGCGGGCGCGTCGGGCGCGGCGAATTCCTCCCAGCCCTTGCTGCGCAGCCCCTCGGTGGGCAGGCCGCGCGATGCGAGCAGCTCCAGCGCGGCCGGATGCACGCTGCCGCGCGGATGGCTGCCGGCCGAGAAGGCACGGAAGCCGCGCTCGCGGCCGAGCTGGTTCATCAGCGCCTCGGCCAGGATGGAACGGGCGGAATTGCCGGTGCAGAGAAACAGGATGTTGTGGATGCGTTCGGACATGGCGATCGGACCTCAGCAGTTGCAGGACGGAGTGGTCAGCCCGCAGGGCTGGCCAGCACAGCAGTTGGCGCTCAGGAAGGCGAGCAGCGTGTTCATGCGCACGAAGTCGGCCCGATAGATCAGATGGCGCCCGTCGCGGGTGCAGCCGATCAGGCCGGCATGGAGCATTTCCTTCAGGTGGAAGGACAGCGTGGCGGCCGGCAGGCCGAGCTGCTCGGCCAGCACGCCCGGCGTCAGTCCCTCGGGTCCGGCGACGACCAGGGCCCGGAAGGCCCGCAGGCGGTGGGGCTGGGCCAGCGCGGCCAGCAGGCGAACGACTTCTTCATCTTCCATGATTCCATCATGGTGGAAATATTTGAAGGAATGATGACAGAACGACGGCCCCGGGTGCGGACACCCCGGCCGGGTGGCCAGGCCTGCGGGCTTCAGCGCCGGGTCGCGTCGTCCAGATGCAGCACCGCCATCGCGTTGGTGGCGGTGGTGGCCAGCGTGTTGATCGTGCCGGTGCGCAGCGCGCCCAGGATCGCGGTGGTCTTGCTCGATTCGCCGGCGATCGCGATGACGTTGGGAATGCGCGTCAGATCCTGGGTGCTCAGCCCGACCACCCGGCCCTGGATCGGCCCCATCGCCGAGCGGCCGTGGATGTCGATGAAGTCATAGCCCATCACGTCGCCGACGATGCCCTGGCGCTTGGCCTCGGTGATCTCCTGCGCGCTGAACCAGCCCATGCGCACCATGTTGCTGTCCTCGCTCATGTCGCCGATGCCCACCAGCGCGATGTCGGCGCGACGCGCCTTGTCCAGCGTCTGGCGCACGGTGTCGTTCTCCAGCAGCGCGGCGCGCAGCGTGATGTCGTCGACCATCGCCGGCGCGTAGAGCGTCTCGCTCTCGCCGCCGAAGCGCGCGGCCAGCCGGCGGCAGATGTGGTCGGGGTTCATCGTCTCGCCGCCGCGGTAGCTGCCGCCGATGGCGCAGACGAAGGTCGCCGCCCGGCGCGTGGCGGGCATCGCGTGCTCGCTGACCGCGCTGACATTGCGGCCCATGCCGACCGCCACGATCGCGCCGTCGCTGAGGTTGCGGTCCAGCCAGGTGGCCACCAGCGCGGCCAGCAGCGCACGCTGCTTCTCGGCATCGGCATGGTCGACCGACAGCAGCGCGCGACTGATGCCGAAGCGGCGCACCAGCTCGCGCTCCAGATCGACCGTGAGCGAAGGGTGGTGCTGCACCCGGATCTCGACGATGCCCAGATCCTGCGCCTTCTTCAGCATGCGCCCGACGGTGGCGCGGCTGATGCCGAAGCGACGCGAGAGCTCCTCCTGCGTCTGGCCGTCGACGTAGTAGAGCGTGGCGATGCGGGTCAGCTCCTCGGTGCTCATCGAGGTCGAGGAGGACGCGGCGGAAAAGCTGGAAGGGCCGGGGGCCGGGGACGGACTGGGGGCGCGGGTGCTCATGGCCGTGATTGTGCGGCCACGTCACCCTGCGCCTCGCTCACGGCATGATCTTTTGATCATCAATAAATTTTTTGATCAGTTCATGGAATGGATTTTTTGGCGATTCTTGTGCGAATTTCGAGGAATTCATGTGATATCGGTGGGCATGAAAGCCTGAAGTGCGGTTTGACTAAGGTGATTTGGCGCTCATGCTTTGATCTTTTGATCATTGTGAATTACATTCGCTCAGACCTGTTCAAGGCTCAAGTTCACGCCTTCTGCCGGATTCCCGACCATGACCTCTCCCTCCCGCCGAACCCTGGCCCACGCGCTGCGCGCGCTGGCGATGGACGCCGTCCAGCAGGTCAGCTCCGGCCATCCCGGCATGCCGATGGGCATGGCCGACATCGCCGAGGCGCTCTGGCGCCATCACCTGAAGCATGACCCGGCCACGCCCAGCTGGGCCGACCGCGACCGCTTCGTGCTCTCCAACGGCCACGGCTCGATGCTGCTCTACGGGCTGCTGCACCTGAGTAACCGTCTCCCGAGTCAAGCGCCGTGAAGCGAGTTGTCCCAAGGCCTGTTGGTTCTGACCATGGCGTTGAGCGTGGTCAGCAGCTTGCGCATGCAGGCGACCAAGGCGACCTTGGGCAGCTTGCCGGCGGCGATCAGTCGGTCGTAGAAGGGTTTGATGGTGGGGTTGCGGCGGCTGGCGGTGAGCGCAGCCATGTAGAGGACGCGGCGGACATCGAAGCGGCCGCCCTGGATGCGTCGTCGCCCCTTGCTGGAGCCGGAGTCGTTGGCCATCGGCGCGATGCCCACCAGCGCGGCGATCTCGCGCCGGTTGAGCCGGCCGAGTTCGGGTAGCTCGGCGATCAGCGTGGCGCTGGCCACCGGGCCGATGCCGCTGGCCGACTGCAGCAGCCGGTCGAGCTCGCCGAAGTGCTCTCGCACGTGGCTGACCATCTGACCTTCGATCTCATCGAGCTGCGCCTTGATGGCCGCCACGATGGCCTCGATGCTCGGATGCAGACCCTTGGGCGTGATCTGCAGCCGCTGCCGCTCGCTCAGCAGCATGGCCAGCAGCTGACGCCGGCGCGTGACCAGCGCGGCCAGCCACTGCTGCTGTGGGTCGGCCAGCGGGCGCAGGAAGCGGGCGAGGTCTTCGCGGCGCAGCAGCACTGCGGCGAACTCCGCCAGCATGCGCGCGTCCACTGCATCGGTCTTGGCCAGCCGACCCATCGACTTGGCGAAGTCGCGGGCTTGCCGGGGGTTGACCACCGCAACCGGCAGTCCGGCAGCCTGCAGCGCGCAGGCCAACTCGGTCTCGTAGCCGCCGGTGGCCTCCATCACCACCAGCGCCACGCCCAGCGGCTTCAAGGCCGCCGTTAGCGCCGAGTGGCCCTCGGCCTGGTTGTCGAACCGCTGGGCATCGAGCTTGGCGCCCAGCACCGAGACATCGACGTGCGCCTTGGCCACGTCGATGCCCACCACCACTGAGGAAGCAGACATGGTCTTCGGATCCCTTGCTTGTGCATGCGCACTCGGCCAGGCCGGCGCGCGTAACCGTTCGGGCTTCAGGAAGACCAGCACGGCGACCGTGCGTTCTGTACTCAGAAACGGGCTCGGACACCCCTGCGGCTACCAAACTGCACGGGCCGGTCTGGCCGCCTCAACGGCGAGCAGACTCTACCGCGCTGGTCTGGTCTGAACATACAAGCGGCTACGACCTGTCGATCGACGACCTGAAGGCCTTCCGCCAGCTGCACAGCCGCACGCCGGGTCACCCGGAACTGGGCTACGCGCCGGGCGTCGAGACCACCACCGGCCCGCTGGGGCAGGGCATCGCCAACGCGGTCGGCATGGCGCTGGCGGAAAAGCTGCTCGCCGCCGAATTCAACCGCCCCGGCCATGCGGTCATCGACCACCGCACCTGGGCCTTCCTGGGCGACGGCTGCCTGATGGAAGGCGTCAGCCACGAGGCCTGCGCGCTGGCCGGCACCTGGGGCCTGGGCAAGCTGACCGCCTTCTGGGACGACAACGGCATCTCGATCGACGGCCATGTCGAAGGCTGGTTCAGCGAGGACATTCCCGGCCGCTTCGAGGCCTACGGCTGGCATGTGGTGCGCGGCGTCGACGGGCATGACAGCGCCGCGCTCGATGCCGCCATTTCGCAAGCCAAGGCCGAGACCGCCCGTCCGACGCTGATCTGCTGCCGCACCACGATCGGCTTCGGCTCGCCGAACAAGGCCGGCACGCACGACAGCCACGGCGCGCCGCTGGGCGCAGCCGAGATCGCCGCGACCAAGGCGGCGCTGGGCTGGGCGCACGGCCCCTTCGAGATTCCCGAAGACGTGCGCGCCGCCTGGGATGCGCGCGAGCAGGGCCAGGCCGCCCGCCAGCAATGGCAGCGCCACTTTGCCGCCTATGCCGCCGCGCATCCCGGCCTGGCCGCCGAGCTGGAGCGCCGCCTGGCCGGCGATCTGCCGGAAGGCTTCGCCGCGCTGGCCGAGCGGGCGGTGGCAGAAGCCGCCGAGCGCGCCGCCACCGTCGCCAGCCGCAAGGCCAGCCAGGAATCGATCGCCGCCTTCGCGCCGGCGCTGCCCGAACTGCTCGGTGGCTCGGCCGACCTGACCGGCTCCAACCTGACGAACTGGCCGGGCTGCGTGTCGGTGACACCCGAGCGCCTGCGCGCCGGCCAGGGTGGCAACTACCTGCACTACGGCGTGCGCGAGTTCGGCATGGCCGCCATCATGAACGGGGTGTCGCTGCACGGGGGCTTCCGTGTCTTCGGCGGCACCTTCCTGATGTTCAGCGAGTACGCCCGCAACGCGCTGCGCATGGCCGCGCTGATGAAGCAGCCGGTCATCCAGGTCTTCACGCACGACTCGATCGGCCTGGGCGAGGACGGCCCGACCCACCAACCGGTCGAGCAGACCGCCACGCTGCGCCTGATCCCGAACATGGACGTCTGGCGCCCCTGCGACGCGGTCGAGACGCGCGCCGCCTGGGCCGCGGCGCTGCAGTCGACGGCGCACCCGACCTGCCTGATCCTGAGCCGCCAGAACCTGGCGCACCAGCCGCGCGACGCCGCGCGGCTTGCGGCGGTCGCCCGCGGCGGCTATGTGCTGCTGCCGGCCGAGGGCGAAGCCCAGGGACAGCGCCCGCAGCTCGTGCTGGTCGCCACCGGCAGCGAGGTGCAGCTGGCGGTGCAGGCGCGCGAGCAGCTCGCCGCGCGCGGCGTGCGCGCTCGCGTCGTCTCGCTGCCGTCGCTGTTCGCCTTCAAGGCGCAGGACGCCGCCTGGCGCGAAGCGGTGCTGCCGGCCGGCGTGCCGCGCGTCGCGGTCGAGGCCGGCGCCACCTCGGGCTGGCGCGAGATCGTCGGGCTGGACGGCGCGGTGGTCGGCCTGGACACCTTCGGCGAATCGGCCCCGGCGCCGGCGCTGTTCCAGCATTTCGGCATCACCGCCGAGGCGGTCGCGGCCGCGGGCCTGCGTGTGCTCGGCCTGGACAGCCCGCTCAAGGCGGTCGCGCGCCACGGCCAGCAGGTCTGGCTGGACCAGCTCTCGCGCACGCTGGTGGCCAGCGGCGCGCTGCAGCGCTGGATCGACGATCACGGCATCGCCGGCGTCACCAGCAACCCGGCGATCTTCGCGCAGGCCTTCGCGTCGGACGCGGCCTACGCGCCGGCGCTGGCGCAGCTGCGCGCCGAGGAGCCCGACCTGGAGCGCCGCTTCGAGCGCCTGGCCGTGGCCGACGTGCAGGCCGCCTGCGACGTGCTGCGCCCGCTGCACGAGCGCACGGCAGGCGATGCCGGCTTCGTCAGCTTCGAGGTCTCGCCGCGGCTGTCGCGCGACGGTGCCGGCACGCTGGCGGCTGCGCGCCGCCTGTGGGCCGAGATCGGCCGCGCCAACGCGATGATCAAGGTCCCGGCCACGCCGGAGTGCCTGGACGCGATCGCCGACGCGGTGGCGGACGGCATCAACATCAACGTCACGCTGATCTTCTCGCCGCGCCAGCTGCTCCAGGTCTTCGAGGCCTGCGCGCTGGGCCTGCGCCGCCGCCAGGAGCGCGGCCTGCCGGTGGACCGGGTGCGCTCGGTGGCCAGCCTGTTCGTCAGCCGCGTCGACACGTGGGTCGACCGCCTGCTGCCGGCCGGATCCGAGGCGCTGCGCAGCGAGGTCGGCATCGCCAACGCCCGCAATGCCTACGCGCTGTGGCTGGACCGCTTCGGCGGCAGCGAGTTCGCCGGGCTGCGCGCGGCCGGCGCCCGTCCGCCGTCCTGCCTGTGGGCCAGCACCGGCGTGAAGAACCCGGCCTGGCGCGACACCCGCTATGTCGAGGCGCTGATCGGCCCCGACACCGTCGACACCGTGCCCGACGCGACGATGGCCGCCTTTGCCGACCACGGCCAGGCCGCGCGCACGCTCGACGCCACACTGCCCGAGGCCCGCGCCACCCTGGCCGCGGCCGCCCGCTGCGGCATTGACCTCGACGGGCTGGGCGAGCAGCTGCAGGCCGAAGGCCTGGCGCAGTTCGAGCAGGCCTTCGAGCGGCTGATGGCGGCGGTGGCCTGAGCGGTCCGGCCTTCGGGCCGCAGGGCAGGCTCGTCGTGCGCGGCGATGGGCACGCGCATCCGCAGCGAACTCGGCCGCTGAAGACGCATCAGACCCGCTGCCAGGACGTCCAGGACGGATCGTTCTGGAGATGGTGGGCGGCCCGATGCAGATGCGTCAGGAAATGGCGCACCACCGGCCGCAGCGCGGTCTCGACCCGTGTGATCGCGCCCAGCACCAGTCCGAGCGGCGCCTCCTGAAGCGGCGGCACCTCGATGAAAGGCGCAGCCGCCGGATGCAGGGCCAGCGGCCGCGGCATCAGCCCGACGAAGTCGGCACCGCCGATCAGCGACAGCAGCCCGAGCGTGGAGTTGACGGTGGCGCCGTATGCGGGCGGCTCCAGCCCGTTCTGCTCGAACAGCCGCCGGCCATAGCCGGTCACGCCCGACAGACCGGTATAGACCCAGCGGGCCCCGCGCAGCGCCTCCAGCGAGCAGGCCGAAGCGTGCACGCTGCCGCGCCGCGCCACCACCACCATCGACACCGGCATCAGCACCTCGACATGGAACTCGCCCGGCGGCAGCCGGTCGGGAATCGGCCCGAGCGCGATGTCGACATCGCCCCGGCGCAGGTTCATCAGCTGCTCGATGTAGAGCTCCTCGTTGATCTGCAGGTGCACGCCGTCGAACTCGCGGCTGAAGGTGCGCAGCGTCTCGGGCACCAGCAGCATCACCGCCAGCGGCACCGCGCCGATGCGCAGCTGCCCGCTCATGCGCCCGCCCAGCTGCCCGATCTCCTGGGCCGCACCGGCCAGCTCGCGCAGCGCCAGTCCGGCGCGCTCGTAGAGCACCTTGCCCTGCGCCGTCGGTGTCACGCCGGTGGTCGAGCGCACCAGCAGCGGCGCGGCCAGCTCCTGCTCGAGCTCGCGGATCATCTTCGTCAGCGCCGGCTGCGAGACACCGATGCGTCGGGCCGCCGCACGCAGGCTGCCTTCGTCGATGGCGGAAATCAGGGCGCGCAGTGCAGGGATCTTCATCACCGGAATGATATCTCCCTGGGGTAAACCCTGAAAACGTGATAACCAGACGTGATCGCAACGGCGGACACGGCATCTTTTGCGCTCCGGGCGCTCTGCCTAGAGTTCGGCCGTTCGAGATTGACCCGGCGCAAGACCGGGTCGCCTCCCCTCCCAACCTTCCAACGACCGCGCGCGCCCCTGAGCGGGACAGCGTCGAGGAGACGACATGACGACTGGATCGGACACCGGCACCCGCCGGCCCGAGGACGGCGGCCGCCTGTTGCGGCGCCTGTGCGACTTGAATGCCGCCATCGGCGGCCTGGTGCTGGTGGCGATGGCCGCCATGACCACGGTGAGCGTGGTGGGCCGGGCCTTTTTCGCGCACCCGATCCTGGGTGATGTCGAGCTGGTGCAGCTCGGCAGCGCGGTGGTGGTGGCCTGCTTCCTGCCCTGCACCCAGTTCCGGCGTGCCAACCTGATCGTGGACTTCTTCACCTCGAACGCTTCGGCCGGGGCGCAGCGCCGGATGGACGCCTTCGGCACGCTGCTCTACACGCTGGTGATGGCGCTGGTGCTGTGGCGGGTGGGTGCCGGTGCGCTGGCGATGCACGCGTCGCAGGAGAGCTCGATGCTGATGAGCCTGCCGCTGTGGTGGCCCTACGCGCTGATGCTGCCGGGTCTGGCGCTGTGCGTGCTGATCGGCCTGCAGCAGACGCTCGAGCTGCTGCGCGCACCGGTCCGCGACATGGCGCAAACGGTGGAGGCGGCACGATGAGCACGATGTCCGTCGGACTGACGATGTTCGGCGCCATGCTGGTGCTGATGGCGGTGCGCGTGCCGATCGCGATCTCGATGTTCGTGCCCGGCGCGCTGGGCTACATCGCGCTGTCGGGCTGGGATCCGCTGCTGGCCCACCTGAAGGGCGCCGTCTACGGCCGGGTCTCGGTCTATGACCTGTCGGTGATTCCGCTGTTCATGCTGATGGGCGCGTTCGCGGTGCAGGGCGGGCTGTCGAAGGCGCTGTTCGACTTCGCCAACGCGCTGCTGGGGCGCTTCCGTGGCGGCATGGCGATGGCCGGCGTGCTGGCCTGCGCGGCCTTCGGCTCGATCTCGGGCTCGACGGTGGCCACCACCGCCACCATCGCGCAGGTGGCCTACCCCGAGATGCGCCGCATCGGCTTCTCCGGCCGGCTCGCCACCGCGGCGCTGGCCACCGGCGGCACGATGGGCGTGCTGCTGCCGCCCTCGGTCACGCTGATGGTCTACGCGATCCTGACCGAGCAGAACATCACCAAGATGTTCCTGGCCGCCTATGTGCCGGCGCTGCTGGCCGCGGCCGGCTACATCCTGGCCATCGCGCTGGTGGTGCGGCTGCAGCCCGGCCAAGCCCCGGCCGCGCAGGCCGCCTCCGGCCGCGAGATCGCCACTGCCGCGGCGCGGGTGTGGCCGATCATGACCATCTTCGTGGTCGTCTTCGGCGGCATCTACGGCGGCATCTTCACCGCCACCGAGGGCGCGGCGATCGGCAACCTGCTGACCTTCGCGATCACCCT
Source organism: Sphaerotilus sp. FB-3 (assembly GCF_023706025.1). Lineage (NCBI taxonomy): Bacteria > Pseudomonadati > Pseudomonadota > Betaproteobacteria > Burkholderiales > Sphaerotilaceae > Sphaerotilus > Sphaerotilus sp. FB-3. The sequence continues at coordinate 36,251 of NZ_BQWE01000008.1, forward strand.
GATCAAGCGCGAGATGGACCTGGCGCGGCTGCTGGCCTGCATCCGCACCACCGCGCAGACCAGCGGCATGATCTTCCTGATCTTCATCGGCGCGGACATGATCAACGCCGCCCTGGCGCTGTCGCAGCTGCCCGCGCAGCTGGCGGACATCGTCTCGCACCTGCAGATCTCGCCGCTGGTGGTGATGGGCGGCATCATGGTCTTCTACATCCTGCTCGGCTGCGTGATGGACGAGATGAGCATGATCCTGCTGACCGTGCCGACGCTGTTCCCGGTCATCATGGGCATGGACTTCTTCGGTCTGGATGCCTCCGACAAGGCGCTGTGGTTCGGCATCCTGATCCTCACCGTCTGCGAGATCGGGATGATCTTCCCGCCGGTGGGGCTGAACGTCTACATCATGAACGGCCTGGCCAAGGACGTTCCGATGGTCGAGACCTACAAGGGCGTCGTGCCCTTCCTGCTGACCGACGCGGTGCGACTGGCGCTGCTGATCGGCTTCCCCTCGATCGCGCTGTGGCTGGTGCACCGGCTCGCCGGCTGAACCGCAGCGCCACGCCTTCCTCGCTTCCATCCCCCTTCCTTTGCCTTTTCCCGAGGAGACCTCGATGACGACGAAGAACCTGCTGCGCCCGCTGGCCGCCGCCACCGCCCTGCTGTCGGGCCTGCTGGCGGCACCGGCCGCGATGGCCCAGGACGTGACGACACTGAAGGTGCATTTCTTCCTGCCGGCCACCAGCTATGCCGCGACGCTGTTCATCCAGCCCTGGTGCGACAAGATCGCCCGCGAGTCGGCCAACCGCATGAAGTGCCAGCTCTACCCGTCGATGCAGCTCGGCGGCACGCCGGCCCAGCTCTACGACCAGGCGCGTGACGGCGTGGCCGATGTGGTCTGGACGCTGCCGGGCTACACCGCCGGGCGCTTCCCCAGCCTGGAGGCCTTCGAGCTGCCCTTCATGATGCAGAACCCCGAAGCCACCAGCAAGGCGCTGTGGGACTACACGCAGAAATACAGCCAGGACGAGTTCAAGGACATCAAGCCGCTGGCTTTCCACGTCCACGGCGACGGCGTGTTCCACATGACGAACAAGCCGATCAAGACCCTGGCGGACCTGAAGGGCCTGAAGCTGCGCGCGCCCACCCGCATGACCAACAAGTACCTGGCGATGCTGGGCGCGACGCCGGTGGGCATGCCGGTGCCGCAGGTGGGCGACGCGCTGTCCAAGGGCGTGATCGACGGCGCAGTCGTGCCCTACGAGGTGGTGCCTTCGGTCAAGATCCAGGAACTGGTGAAGTACCACATCGAGACCGATCCGGCCGAGCCGGCCTTCTACACTTCGACCTTCGTGTTCGCGATGAACAAGGCCAAGTACGAATCGCTGCCGGCCGACCTGAAGAAGGTGATCGACGCCAACTCCGGCCAGGCGCTGTCGGGCCAGATCGGTCGCGCCTTCCTGCAGGCCGATGCCGAGGGCAAGAAGCTGACCGCGAAGAACACCACCCAGGTCATCCCGGCGGCCGAACTGGCCGCGTGGAAGGCGGTCGGCACCAAGCTGGCCGACAGCTGGGTGTCCGACATGAACGGCAAGGGCAAGCCGGGCGCTCGAATGCTGGAGGACGCCCGCGCGCTGATCGTCCAGCACGCCGCCAAGCGCTGATTTCCGCTGCTTCGCCCTGATTGCAGCGGCCCCTTCTTTCCGGAGCCCCTTTCCATGGCACGCATCATCGGCGGTGTCGCCGTCTCGCACACCCCCACCATCGGCTTCGCCTTCGACCAGAAGAAGCATGACGACCCGGTCTGGGCCCCCATCTTCGCAGCCTTCGAGCCGGTCAAGCAGTGGCTGGCCGAGCAGAAGCCCGACGTGGCGATCGTGACCTACAACGATCATGTCACCTCCTTCTTCTTCGACCACTACTCGGCCTTCGCGCTGGGCATCGGCCAGCAGTGGTCCGCGGCCGACGAGGGCGGCGGCGCGCGCGACCTGCCGCCGGTGCAGGGCCATCCGGGCCTGGCCGCGCACATCGGCCAGTCGCTGATGATGGAAGAGTTCGACCTGTCCTTCTTCCAGGGCAAGGGGCTGGACCACGGCGCCTTCTCGCCGATGTCGGTGCTGTGGGATCACCAGGGCGAAGGCGGCTGGCCGGTGAGCATCGTGCCGCTGCAGATGGGCGTGCTGCAGTTTCCGGTGCCGACCGCGCGGCGCTTCTACAAGCTGGGCCAGGCACTGCGCCGCGCCGTCGAGAGCTACCCGGAAGACCTGCGGGTGGTGGTGGTCGCCACCGGCGGTCTGTCGCACCAGGTGCACGGCGAGCGCGCCGGCTTCAACAACACGCCGTGGGACATGCAGTTCCTGGAGCTGTTCGAGCAGGACCCCGAGCGCCTGGCCCAGCTGACGCACGCCGAGCTGGCCGAGCTGGGCGGGGCCGAAGGCGCCGAGGTGATGATGTGGCTGACGATGCGCGGCGCGCTCTCCAGCCAGGTGAAGAAGCTGCACCAGGCCTACTACCTGCCGTCGATGACCGGCATCGCCGCGGCCATCTACGAGAACCAGGCCGGCCCGGTGATCGCCGGCGAGGTCGAGCGCCACCGCGCCGCGATGCAGGTGCAGCTCGCCGGCGCCGAGCGCCTGGCCGGCACCTACCCGTTCAACTTCGAGCGCAGCGTCAAGGCCTTCCGCCTGAACGGTTTCCTGCACGGACTGATCGATCCCGAGAAGCGCGCCGCCTTCCGCACCGACGAGCTGGCCGTCATGCAGGCCGCCGGCCTGACGCCCGAGGAAATCCGCCTGGTGCACCAGCGCGACTGGCGCGGCCTGATCCACCACGGCGTCATCTTCTTCATGCTGGAGAAGCTCGGCGCGGTGGTGGGCGTGTCGAACCTGCACATCTACGCCGCGATGCGCGGGCAGTCGCTGGAGGACTTCCAGAAGACGCGCAATGCGCCGGGCGCGCTCTATTCGGTGGCCGGCAAGGATGCAGGCCGGCTCGACTGGGAGGCGCCCGAGCACGCGCAGGCCGACACCGACCACTGAACCTGTCCCGCAAGAAGCGGGCGGACAGACCGGGGCACCCGCCGGCAGACCCCGTGTTGGATCCTCGTTCCATGACAACCCGAGACTGGGTGAAGGAGACTGACATGACACGCAAGAACACGACGATGACGGCCACGGCCGCCACGATGCTGCTGGCCAGCCTGCTGGGCGGCTGCGGCGGCGGAAGCAGCGACACTGCTGCAACAACACCCACCACCACGGTCGCCGACACCGAGGACAGCGCGCTGAAGTTCAACGCCAGCAGCTACACCACCGTCAACGTGACGGTGGACGGCGTGGCGATGAAGGTGCGTCAGTACCGCATCGTCTATGTCGCCAAGCCGGTCAAGATGGCCAGCACGCAGCTCACGCTGGGCGGCAGCACCACCACGCTGAGCGATCCCTACGCCTACCAGACGATCATCGTCTCGGTACCGGAAGCCTCGGTCGACGACCAGAAGACCGCACTGCTGTTCGCGGTCAACAACAGCGGCTGGTGGACCAGCGCGGTGTCGACGACCATCACCGAAGGCAAGGCCTTCGTCAGCACCAGCAACACCGACCATATCGGTGCCGCGCTGAAGGCAGGCTATGTGGTCGTCAATGTCGGCACCCGCAGCCGTGGCGCACGCGCCGAGGACGGCCGCTGGGTCGGCAAGGCACCGGCACCGGTGGTCGATGCCAAGGCAGCCATCCGCTATCTGCGTCTGAACGACAGCCTGATGCCCGGTTCGGCCGAGCGCATCGTCATGAACGGCACCAGCGGCGGCGGCGGCCTGACCGCAGCGGTGGCCTCCAGCGGCAACCATGCCGACTACCTGCCGTTCCTGGAGGCCATCGGCGCAGCAGGCATCACCGGCAGCGGCACGACCCTGTCCAGCACGATCAAGGACGATGTCTTCGCGGCGGTGGCCTACTGCCCGATCAACAACCTCGGCAACGCCGACGCAGGCTACGAGTTCGAGTACTCCGCGGTGCGCAGCGACAGCAACACCGCCGCATTGGGTGGCGTGGCCTACAGCGCCGGTCTCCAGCCGGCCGCCTCCACCGCCATCGCGGCCGCCTTCCCGACCTATCTGGACGGACTGGGCCTCAAGCGTACCGATGGCTCGCTGCTGACCTCGGCCAACATCCGCGAGGAAACCGCCTCGCTGCTGAAGGAGGAGATCGCACGACAGATCGCCCAGGGCACGGCCGTGCCGCAGCTCGGCGAGAACTTCGTCACCAGCCGCGCCACGCTCGCCAACAACTGGCTGACCCTGTCCGGCAGCGGCACCAGCGCCACGATTGCGTCACTGGACTACGCCAAGTTCGTCGCCTACGCGGCCACCAACCAAGCGCTCAAGACGGTGGTCGCCTTCGATGCGATAGCGGTCACCGGCAACAAGGACGCCACCACCGGCGTGTGGCGCAGCAGCGGCGAGACCAACCTGTTCGGCAACGAGTACTACGCCTACCAGAACTTCACCGACTGGTCCTGGACCAACAACCAGGTGGTGAGCGACGGCAGCGGCGCGGACGACACCGGCCTGGCCTGGTCCGCCTATCTGGCCAGCTCCGGCACCACGCTGGCCACCCAGCTGAAGCTGATCAACCCGGTTGCCTATCTGACCGGCAGCGGCGCGAACCCGGCGCCCTACTGGTACGTGCGCCACGGCATGGTCGATCGCGACACCGCGTTCTCGATGCAGACCCTGCTCTATCACGCGATCCGCAACAACAGTGCCGTCAAGGAAGTCAGCTTCAAGTACCCCTACCTGGTCGGTCACTCCGGCAACTACGACGTGCAGGAAGCCTTCGCCTGGATCAAGGGCCGGCTGGCCGCCAATCCCTGACCACCCTGCTTCAAGCGCTTCATGAAGTCGCGGAAGTGCGGTGCCAGCTCGGCGAACAGCGGGTGGCCGCGGTTCTCCAGCATGACCTCGCCGAAGAGCTTCAGGCCGATGGCCAGCGCGGTGGCGGTGTCGGGGTCGAAGTCGCCGCGGCCGCGCATGCGCTGGGCGATGGCCAGAATGTCGTCGTGGTTGCCGGTCTCGAACTGCAGCGGCGCGGCGTGGATCGACGGGTTGCCGTGGGCATCGGCCAGATGCTCGACGGTGATGCGGTAGCGGTGCTGTTTCATGGGGTGCTCCTGGTGTGCCGGGGTGCTCAGAGACGACCGATCTCGACGGCCGCACGGTCGATCGCCTCGGCGATCTGGCGCACGGTGGCCTCGTCGGGCGACATGTCGCCGTCGAAGCGCAGCCGCAGCGCGGTCTTCAGGTTCTCCATCGCGCGCTGGATGTCGGGCACGCGCCGGGCGCGGGCCTGGTCACGGGTGTGCGCCAGCCGGGCCTCGATGCGCGCCAGGGCCTCGGCCTGCTCGGCGAGGTGGGCGCGGCCGGCTTCGGTCAGCGCGTACTGGCGACGGCTGCCCTCGGTGGCGGCGGCCTCGGCCAGGCCGAGGTCTTCCAGCATCGTCAGCAGCGGATAGATCGTGCCGGGGCTCGGACTGTAGTCGCCGCCGACCTGCTCGCCGATGGCCTTGATGACCTCGTAGCCGTGGCTGGGCTGGCGCGACAGCACCTGCAGCACCAGCAGCTTCAGGTCGCCACCGTCGAACATGCGGCCGCGCCGACCGCCGGGGCCGCCATGACCGCGCCGGCCTTCGCCGGCCTCCGACGCAAAAGGAGAGGCGAGGTGAGGAGGGAAATGTCTGGGATGCATGTCTCTCAAGATTTTCAAGATGGATAAAAGATATATCTTGAAAGACTCGAGATCAATCGATTCACTGAATGTCCCTGCGGCGAGCAAGTGCATGCGGCGCTACCGCGCCGCCGCAGGCGGCTTCAGCCTTTGCCCCAGACCTTGCGCATCGCCCGCAGCCGCTGCCGCTGCTCGGTGGTGACATAGACGGTGGTGGTGGCCAGCGAGGCGTGGCCGAGGTTCTGCTGCGCGATCTCGATCGGCAGGCCGTGCGCGATGGTGTGGCTGGCGTGGCTGTGGCGCAGCCAGTGGGTGCTGGCGCGCTCCAGCCGCAGCGCGCCGCGCTCGTCGCCCTGGGCGCGCCAGACCGCCGCGGTGCGCAGGAAATGCGCCTTGAGCTGGTCGTAGAGCGTGGAGCCGGCGATGCCGCCGCGCGCGTCCGACGCCGAACGCTCGCTCCGCTCGGCCAGATGCGCGGCCAGCCCCGGCGCCCGTTCGGCCAGATCCGTCGCACGACCGAGCAGGAAGACATCGCGCTGTGCCGGATCCTGCAGGTCGCCCGACAGCCCGCGAGAGACCAGATAGCTGGAGAGCTGGCGCACCACGTCGTCAGGCACAGGCACCTGGCGCACCCGCCGGCCCTTGCCGACGACGCGCAGCATCCAGCCCTGCTCGGGCAGGCCGTCGTCGCCCTCGGGCGGGAACTCCACCCATTCCAGATCGCCGGCGCGCGCCGCGACGATCTCCGACAGCCGCAGCCCGGTGGCGTAGAGCAGCCGCAGCGCCACCCGCAGCCGGTGCGAGGCCGAGCCGGGCGGCAGCTGATCGAGCTCGGCGTCCAGCCGGCGCCACTGCGCCGGTGACAGGCTGCGCGCGGTCTGGATGCGCGGCGCGATCGAGCGCGGCACGCTCACCGCGCTCCACGGGTTGCCCATCAGGTAGTTCTGGTCGACCAGGAAGCGGTAGAGGTTCTTCAGCACCGTCAGCGCATGGCGCTGCGCCGAGGGCGACAGCGGCCCCTCGAAGGGCCGCCAGGCCGGCGACCAGCGCTCGCGGCTGCGCGGCGCACACCAGCGCGAGGCCGGCTGCGGATCAGCCAGGAAATCGCGGTAGGCCACGCAGTCCTCCTGCGTCATCGACGACAGCGCCCGGCCGCGCTGCACGATCGCCCACAGCACGAAGCGCTCGGCCTCCTTGCGGTAGGCGCGCTGGGTGTGCGAGCCCGGCGTCTTCGAGGCGATCCAGGCCTGCACCGCGGCCAGATCGTCCTCGGCGGCCAGCAGGCACTGCGCCTGCGGCCGGCGAAAGCGTCCGTCGCGGCCGTCCAGGCCGGCAGGCACGATCAGTCGCTCGATCGGCACGACCGCGGTGGCCGCGGCCACCAGCTCGCCGCGGGTCGACGGATTCAGCGCGCGCCGGGGCAGGGCGGCGCGCGCGTCCAGGCGCAGGCCGGGGCTGTCGCCATGCTCGTGCAGCCAGTCGACCAGGCGTGCGGCCTTGACCGGTCCGACCGCGCGCACCCCGCGCCACCAGCCCGGCCCGATCGCGTTGATGCGCTCGGCCAGCTGGCCCAGCAGCAGCAGGCCGGCCGCCTCCAGATGCCCGGCCAGCGCCGGCGCGAACCAGGCGCGCACCGCGTCCGCCGCCTGCGGCACCTGCGCGCCCTGCAGCTCCAGCCAGCGCAGCGCGTCGAGCTGGCGCCGCACCAGGCGCTGGCGGCGCTGCAGACGCCGGCTGGCGCGTCCGTGCGCGGCCTCGAAGGCAGCGATCTGCACCGCCTCGGGCTCGTCGTCCAGACCCTGCGCCTCGGCGAATTCCGTCAGCGAAGGCAGCGCCGGATCGGGCGTGCCCAGCGTCTGCACATCGAGCTGCAGCAGCCGCGCGAGCTGGAAGCGGTCGGTCTGCAGCGCGATGCGCACCAGCGCCTCGCGGATCCAGCGCAGGGTCGAGCGCACCACCCGCGCGTCGCCCGCCTCGCCCTCGATGGCCAGGTAGCGGCGCCAGCAGTCGCCATGGTCCAGCCCCTGGACCACCGCGCGCATGAAGGCGAAATGACCCAGGTGCAGGCGCCGGGGCGACAGCGGGCGGGCGGGGGCAGGGGCAGGCGACAGGCTCATGCCCGGATTGTCGACAAAACCTGGAACGCAGCGGACTCAAGTCCCGACATCACCCGTTGATACCCCACGGGCCATCCACTCCAACGAAGACGCATCATGGCCATTCCCGTCCCTCCGCCGTCCCACCCTGCTGGCAGCGCATGGCCAGCGGCGGCATGAGCCGTCTGAAGACCACGCACCTGGGTACGCAGATGCTGGCCAAGCGGCTGGAGCGCAGCAGCGATCCGGTGCAGGCCAAGGCGTCCGAAATCCATGCCTTCTTCGCCAAGTGGGAGCGGGTGCTGGCCGCCGAGCTGGCGCAGGTCACGACGATCTGACGCCCCGCCACGCCGCACCGAACCGCATCTCACCGAGGAATTTCGCGATGAACGAACTGATTTCCGTCGCCGCCGCTGCCGAGCTGATCCGCAACGGCGTCGCCCTGAGCATCGCCGGCACCGCCGGCGCGCTGCGCACGCTGCCGGCCGGCCCCTGGATCGGCGGCACGATTCCCTATTTCATGGTCTCCGGCGGCGGCGTGGTCGTCGGCGACGACCGCGTCTTCGTCACCGACCTGTCCAAGGTGGGCGCCGAGGTCCGCATCGCCTGCTACGGCCCCGACGAGCTGGCCCGCATCACCGCCGAGGCCTTCGACAACGGCTTCTCGCTGACCATCATCCCGGCCGGCGGCCAGGCCCACGGCCGCTTCGCGCGCGAGGCCACCGACTCGGCCGACGCCTTCCTGAAGCCGACGGTGGGCTGGATCTCCGGCATCCACCTCGACGACATGGGCCGCGCACACGCACTGGTCTTCGACGGCCGCAGCGGCCGCGAGGTCGAGGACGGCGCGGTCGTCGCCCACATCCGCCTGCCCGACGACAAGCTCGCCTCGGTCGAGATCGTCAACATCTTCGAGCAGGACGACGGCGACGTGCTGCGCTTCGACCAGGTCGGCTTCGAGGCGACCGAGTGCACCGTCAACGGCGAGCGCGTCAACCTGGCGAAGTACCTGGAAAAGCGCGGCGCCACCGACGGCCGCCTGCCGCTGGTGGGCGACTATGCGGGCGCCTGCATCAACGTCTCCTTCCAGTCGATCGACGTCGACAAGGGCCAGGTGGCGTTCTACGCCCCGGTCTTCACCGGCATCGACTACCGCCTGGCCCGCCCGGTCGGCGACTACATGGCCGAGTTCCGCCGCCGTCTGGCCGAGTACGACGCCACCGGCGCGGTGTTCTCGTGCAACTGCATCCTGAACTTCCTGTTCGGCGAGTTGGAGGGCAAGGCGATCGGCGGCGTCGAGGGCCCGGTGACCTTCGGCGAGATCGCCTACCAGCTGCTGAACCAGACCATGGTGGTGGTGCGAGTGCAGTGAGGCCCGCCCGGGTCCGGGGGCGGCTTCGCCTCCGGATCTACCCGCGGCCTGTCGCGCAGGTGACGGCCGCGCCCGGCCGGCTCCGAACAATCGGCCCTCGTCGCACATGACCAGGGAGAGATGCCGATGTCCGCCGAGCCGCTGCCCGCCTTCGTGTTCCAGACGGTGCGCCGCATCGAGAGTGCGCCCGGGCTGGCCCGTCGCCTGGGCGAACTGGTCCGCAGCCTCGATGCCCCGGGGCGCAGCGCGCTGATCGTCACCGATGCCTTTCTCGCGTCCAGCGGCCTGATCGCGCCGGCCCGCGCCTCGCTGGAGGCGGCCGGCTGGCAGGTGGCCGTCTTCGACGCGGTGACGCCCGATCCGTCCGAGACGGTGGTCGAGGCGGCCCGCCAGGCTGCGCTGGCGCATGGCGCCGGGCTGGTCATCGGCTTCGGCGGCGGCAGCAGCATGGATGTGGCCAAGCTGGTGGCCTGCCTGGCGCGGCCCGAGGCGCCGGCGCTGGCCGAGCTCTACGGCATCGACACCCGCACGGTCGCGCGCCTGCCGCTGGTGCAGGTGCCGACCACCGCCGGCACCGGCTCCGAAGTCACCCGCATCGCCATCGTCACCACCGGCGCGGACACCAAGGCCGGCGTGGTCAACCGCGCACTGCTGGCCGATCTGGTGCTGCTCGACGCCGAACTCACCGTCGGGCTGCCGCCGGCGGTCACCGCCGCGACCGGCATCGACGCGATGGTGCACGCGATCGAGGCCTTCACCAGCCGGCTGCGCGCCAATCCGCTCTCCGACCTGCTGGCCGTCGACGCGCTGCGCCGGCTCGACCGGCACCTGATGGCGGCCATCGCCGACGGCCGCGACCTGGCCGCGCGCGAGCAGATGCTGCTCGGCGCAATGCTGGCCGGCATGGCCTTCGAGAACGCGCCGGTCGCGGCGGTGCATGCGCTGGCCTATCCGCTGGGCGGGCAGTTCCATCTGCCGCACGGGCTGAGCAACGCGCTGGTGCTGGCTCCGGTGCTGCGCTTCAACCGGCCGGCGGCGCAGGCGCGCTACGCCGCGCTGGCCGCGCAGCTGCTGCCCGAGGCGAGCGCCCGCCTGGACGAGGCGCAGCGCTGCGAGGCCTTCATCGCGCATGTGGCGCAGCGGGTGGCCGACTGCGCGGCCTGCGGCCTGGCGCAGCGGCTGCGCGACTGCGGCATCCCGCGCGACGCGCTGCCCGGGCTGGCGGCCGCCGCGATGCAGCAGCAGCGCCTGCTGCAGAACAACCCGCGTCCGCTGTCCGAGGCCGACGCCCTGGCGATCTACGAGGAGGCCTGGTGAGCACGCTGCCCCCGACGACCCGCGCCGACTACCCGCATGTCGGCAGCGTCAGCACCCGCTGGAACGACAACGACCGCTACGGCCATGTCAACAACGCCGTCTACTACCAGTACTTCGACAGCGTCATCAACGAGGTGCTGATCCACCAGGGCGGCCTGGACATCCACCGCGGCGAGGTGGTCGGCTTCATCGTGCGCTCGGAGTGCGACTTTCTCGCGCCGGTCGCCTATCCCGGCCTGCTGGAGGTCGGGGTGGTGGTGCGCCGGCTCGGTCGCTCCTCGGTCACCTACGAGACCGCGCTGCTGCGCCCGGGCGAGGACCGGCCGGCCGCGATCGGCCGCATGGTCCATGTCTTCGTCGACACCGCGACCGGCCGACCGACCGACATTCCGGCGCCGATCCGCGCGGTGCTGGAGCGGCTGCTGCGGCCGCGGTCCGGTGGCTGAGCCCGGCCCTCGTAGGTCGGATTCCTTCGGTTGGGCTGACAGAGAATGCATGCGCCTTCATATGGCATTCCGACCGCGGCCACCTTTCAGCCCGCGTAGCGCCGGTACAGCATCAGCAGCATCTCCACCTCCTCGGGCGCCGGCACGTCCCAGCCGCTCATGCCGAGGTCCTGCAGCGCCTGGCGGCCCTTGTCGTGCTGCGCCAGGCCGGTCAGGGCCTCGCGCAGCGGCTGCACCAGCGCCTGACAGGACGGGTGCAGCAGCAGCAGGTGCGAGGCCACCCGCGTCTCGCTGTGCTCGAGCACCCGGGTGCCGGCGCGCGCCAGCGCCGACAGCCGCTCGTGGCCGCGGCTCGACATGAACAGCAGCTCGGCCTGACCCGACAGCAGCATCTTCAGCGCGGCGATCTCGCTGCCGGCGAAGCGGCGCGGCAGGCCGGCGGAGTCCAGCCCGCACTCGTCGCAGAAGAAGCGCCCGAGCACGAAGACGAAGCTGCGCTCCAGCGCCGTCGCCACCTGCGCGCCGGCGAAGTCGGTCAGCGTGGCGCGGGCGTCGTCGTGGCGCACGATCAGGCTGACCTCGTCGCAGTCGTCCTGCGGTCGCACCACCGGCAGGTAGCCGTGCTGCTGCATCAGCGCGCAGGCGTCGAAGGGGCGGGCGAAGACCAGCGCCGGTGCGTGGGCACGCGCGCGGCCGGCCGCGGCGCCGTCCTCGAAGTCCTCGACCGACAGCGACACCGTGCGCCCGAGCGTGCGCTGCAGCAGCGTGTTGAGGTAGTACCAGCCGGTGAGCTGCTGGCTGTTCTGCTGGCTGACGAGAAAGTCGAGCCGATCGCCCGGCGGGGGTGCCGCGGCCGCGAACATCGCAGGCAGCACGGAGGTCGGCACCGGCATGGGCGGCGCCGACGGCGCGCTCGCCACGGCCGGCGAGACCGGCGAAGGGGCTCCGGGCGTCGCCGGCACGGCCCCGCCCGGGCGCACGATGCGGCGCATCTGCGGCGGGCCGGCCGGCCGGGCGGCGACCGGACGCACGCCCGGCGGCATCACGCCCGCGGCCGGTGCGCTGGCCGAGGCCACCGCCGCCGCCGCGCCTTCCGGCCCGGCGAAGTAGCGCATCAGCCCGGTCATCTTGAACAGCATGCTCAGCGTGCGGTTCAGGCCGCGCGCCTCCAGCCGCAGGCCCTGGCCACGCCAGTGCTCGAGCAGGCGCAGCAGCTGCGCCAGGCCCATCGAGTTGATGCGCGCCACCGCGGCGAAATCCATCACCACCTGCGGATCGGCCGGCGGCTGGCGATGCAGCGGCTCGAAGGCGGTCGCTGCGCTCACGTCGATCTCGCCGCTCAGGCGCAGCAGCGTGGTGCGGGTGGCCTCGTCGCGGGTCGCGTCGATGTGCAGCGTCGTCGGGGAATCGGTCATGCGGTGCTGGAGCCCGGCAGCTCGCCAAGCTCGTGGTGGTACAGGAACTGGAAGCCGGCGTCACGCTCGGGGTCGGGCAGCTGCTGCAGCGACCACAGCAGCGTGATCTGGGTGAGACGCTGCGGCTGCACCCGGACCTGCATGTAGTCGCTCATGCGCCACATCAGGTAGAGGCCGGCGCCGCCGATGCCGGCCTCCAGCCCCTGCCGGCCGGCGTTCAGGGCCAGCCGGCGCAGGAAGATCGACGGGGTGAAGGTGCCCCAGCGGTCGCTCATCGACAGACCCAGGCGGCCGCCGTCGCGACGCAGCTGCAGCCGCAGACCCTCCTGAGGCTGCACCTCGCGCACCTCGCCCTTGTGGTGCAGCTTGCCGCCGGTGGCATCGACCGGCGCACCGTACAGGCCGTTCTCGATCAGCTCGTCGCTCATCAGCACGACGATGTCGCGCAGGCCCTCGGGCAGGTCCGGCTGGGTGTCGAGCCAGTCGGCCAGGCCGGCCATCGCGCGGGCCTTGTCGCTGCTGTGCGCGAAGGTCCAGACCGCCTCGTCGACAGGCGCGGCGATCCAGCGCGCCAGGTCGTCGACGCCGTCGAGATGGTGCTGGTCGAGCAGCGCCTGCCAGCCCAGCTCGCGCAGGAAGGGCTGGTCGTCGGGCAGCACGCGGCGGATGCCGGTCTCGCACAGCGCCGGCAGCATCGGCAGCAGCGCGCCCGAGGCATGGGTGGCGACGACGCGCTGGCGCGCCACCGGCGCCGGCAGGCCGCCGGCCTCGACCACCGCCGCCGCCTCGACCTGCAGCAGATCGCGCGCCGCGGCCAGCCGGCCGGGCAGGGCCGGCGCGCCCTCGACCCGGGCCATGTGGGTCACGCACATCGCGGTGACATCGTCGTCGAAGCCCTCGCGGCCGGCATGCGCGGCCAGCGCGCCGAACACCCGGTCGAGCAGCGTGTCGGCGGCCGCGGCGGCATGGTCGTAGAGCAGGTTCTCCAGCCCCTCGTGGCCGAAGGCGCGGCGCTGGCCGTCCTCCTGCTCGACCAGGCCGTCGGTGTAGAGGAAGAGGCGGTCGCCGGGCTGGATGTCGAAGGCGATCGAGGCATAGGCCGGCTCGCGCACCCGGCCCAGCGGCACGCCTTCGACCTCGATCATGCCCCAGCCCTGCTCGGCATCGAGCCAGTAGTAGGGGAAGGCATGGCCGGCGTTGGCGATGCGCAGCCGCCCGGTGCGGGCATCGAGGCTGCAGCACAGCAGGGTCATGAACATGCTGTCGTGGCTGGAGGCCAGCAGCGCCTCGTTCAGGTGCTCGAGCATCGCCGCCGGGTCGGTCTCGCCCTGGCTGGCGAGCTGGTGCACCGCCATCTTCGCGGCGCTGACCAGCGTGCCCGAGGCCACGCCGTGGCCGCTGACATCGCCGATCAGGAAGATCGCATGGCGGCCGTCAACCGCGTAGTGGTCGTAGTAGTCGCCGCCGACCTCGGTCGAGGTGGTCAGCCGCGCCAGGCCCTGCAGGCCGGGCAGCGCGATCTCGGGCGGCGGCAGCATCGCGCGCTGCAGCACCGCCGCATGCGCGACCTCCTGGCGCAGGCGGCTGCCCAGCGCCTCGGTGCGCTCGAGCGCCTGCTGCAGCGCCTGCTCGGCCTGCTTGCGCTGGGTGATGTCGACGCCGGTGGCCAGGTGCAGCAGCGTGCGGCCGCTGGCCGGGTCGCGCAGCTCGGCGTTCGACCACTCGACCGTCAGCAGGCGGCCGTTGCGGGTGCGCAGCGGCGTCTCGGTGCGGCCTGCGGCAGCGCCGCCCAGGAAGAGCTTCTCCATCGCCGGATCGGCCGCGGCCTCCGGCGGCAGGAAGGTCGACAGGAAGTCGCGACCCTGCACCTCGGCCTCGGCATGGCCGGTGACCTTCTGGCTGTGCTGATTGAACAGCGCGATGCGCCCGGCGCTGTCCAGGCCGATGATCAGCGCCTGCGAAGTGTCGACCACCCGGTCGCTGAACTGCTGCTGGCGCACCAGCCGCTCGGTGGCGCGGCGCACCCGGTTGACCAGCGGCCGGTAGATCAGCGCGGCTTCCAGCAGCAGGGCCAGCAGCGTCACGCCGTAGACGATGCGCTCATAGAGAATGGCGCGGGCCACCTCGGCCTCGCTCTCCTTCTCGTACTGCTGCACCGCCTGGTTCAGCGTGACCAGCAGCGGCCGGAGGCCGCGGCGGTGATCGCACGCAGCTCGGGGGGCACCACGCCAGGCTCCTGGTCGGTGCGGCGCATCAGCGCGCGCAGCTGCTCGACATAGTCGCGCACCTGGCGGTCCAGATGCTGCGGCTCGCCGAAATAGAGCGTGTTCATCGTCGCCGACATCGTCGCCGGCAGGCCCAGCGCGGTGCTGCCGCGGGTCAGGCCCTCGTGCGAACTCAGCAGCAGGCCGGTCACCCGGTCGAGCTCGGTGCGCAGCACGCGCCGCTCGGCCTCGTCGCGGCTGGCCACCAGCCGGGTGGCGAACAGCGCCGCACGCTGCGACAGCATGCGCTGGCGGCCGCTGATGTTGACGATGGTCGCCGCGCTGCTGTTGATGCTCAGCACATCGTGCAGGATCAGGAAGTTGGCGGTGGCCAGGATCGCGATCAGCAGCAGGCCGGTGATCGAGCGCAGCCAGATGCCACGGGTGAGCTGCGCGACATTGCGGTCGGCGATCGCGGTGGCCGCGGCATCGGGTGCGGTGGCGCCGCGGTCGGGCGGAGCGGAGGCGGCGTCGGAGGGTAGGGCGGCCATGGACAGGTCGTTGCGGCGGGAATCGGACCGGCCGCATGGCCGGCGAAGCGTCGAGCTGCGGGTCGCGTGCTCGATCCCTGTGCAGCAACGGCCATGCCAGCAGCTTTCCTTCGTGCATGCCGCCCCGAATTCGTGATTGATTTCACAAATCAAGGGCGCGATCCTGGTGCCATGCCTCAAATGGCGTCACGAGCACCGCCCTGGTGCGTGGCGGGAGCCGGCCTGGTACCGCTCGGGTGCGCGATGATCGGCGCATGAACGACGACCCGACGACCGATGCGCCGCCGATGCCGCTGTCTCTGCCGGTGCTCTGGCAGGACGAGCACCTGATCGCCATTCGCAAGCCGGCGGGCTGGCTGGTGCACCGCACCGGGCTGGATGCCGGCGAGACCCGCTTCGTGGTGCAGACGCTGCGCGACCAGCTCGGCGGCGCGCATGTGCATCCGGTGCACCGCCTCGACAAGGGCACCTGCGGCGTGCTGCTGCTGGCGCGGCACCCCGAGGCCGCGCGCCGGCTGGGGCAGGCCTTCATGGCCACCGGCGAGGTGCGCAAGCGCTATCTGGCGCTGGTGCGCGGCTGGGCGCCCGCCGAGGCCTGGGTCGACCATGCGCTGCGCCCGGACGACGCGCCGCCCGACGCGCCGGCCCAGCCCGCGCAGACCCGGCTGCGCCGGCTGGCCAGCTTCGAGCGCCTGGAGTCGAGCGACGGGCGATTCCCCTCGACACGGACATCGCTGGTCGAGGCCGAGCCGCTGACCGGCCGGCGCCACCAGATCCGCCGCCACCTGAAGCATCTGGCGCACCCGATCATCGGCGACGCCACCCACGGCAAGGGCCCGCTGAACCGCTGGTGGGCCGAGCGCCTGGGCCGGCAGCGCCTGTGGCTGCACGCGCAGGCGCTGGAGCTGACGCATCCCTTCACGCAGGAGCTGCTGCAGCTGCACAGCGGGCTGGCGTGGCAGGCGCAGACGGGGGCCTTCGCGGTGCATGCCGGCGCACCGGCAGACACCTTCGGCGATCTGGCCGGCTGGTGCCGGCTGCCGGCCCTTCAGCGTGCGCCGTAGTGCCGCTGGACGAGCTGGTCGATGCCCTGGCGCATCATCTGGCTCGATGCCTTCGCCCGCTCTTCCCACGCGAACACGCAGGCCGAGACCAGGCCGTCGAAGCCGATGTCGGCCATCGCCTTGAACAGGCCGTCGAAGTCGACCTCGCCCTGGCCGATGTCCAGATGCTGGTGCACCCGCACCTGGCTCGAGCCCGGCGGGTTGACGATGTAGCGCAGCTGGCTGCTCTGGGTGTGGTCGAAGGTGTCGGCCACGCGCACATGCGCCAGCAGGTCGCCCGCCTCGTGCACCATCGCGCCGATGTCGCGGCCGTAGTAGAAGGTGTGCGGCGCGATGAAGCTGAGCTTCAGCGCCTTCGAGCCGATGTTGCGCACGATGTCGCAGGCCGGCTGGTACTGCTCGATCCAGTCCTCGGGGTGCGGCTCGACCGAGAGGGTCACGCCCTCGCGCTCCAGGAGGGGCAGCAGCTCGTCCATCGAGCGGAACCAGGCGGCCTCGCAGGCTTCCTTGGTATTGAGGTTGGTGGCCAGGCCGTTGCGCTCGGCCACCGTGCGGTCGGGCGAGGCGCCGCGGCCGAACTCGCTGACCATGAGGCGGCAGTCCATCTCGACGGCCACTTCGATGGCCTTCTTCCAGCAGCGCACCGCCCACTGGCGCTCGTCCTCGAAGGGACTGGCCCAGCGGTACATCGGCTGCAGCGAGGCCAGGCCCACGCCCGCGGAGCGCATCGCGGCCTTGAACTCGCTCATGCGCGGCTTCGTCGCGCGCGGCATCACCCACCAGTCGAGAAAGTCGCTGCGCGGCGACAGCTCGATCTGGTCATAGCCGAGCTCGGCCACCGCCGCCGGCAACTCGGCCAGCGACAGGTGGCGGATCATGTAGGGGTCGAGGGCGATCTTCATGGTGGACACCTTCAGCCCTGGCGCGCGTAGAAGGCCGGGCGCTCGGGCAGCGCGATCGGCAGGATCTGCTTGGTCTTGCGGGCCTCGATGCAGGCCTCGGCGGTGACGCTGGCGACATAGCCGTCCCAGGCGTCGGGGCCGTTGACTTCACCACGCACGGTGGCCTCGATCCAGTCCTGCAGCTCGACGTCATAGCTGTCGATGAAGCGCAGCTTCCAGTCCATCAGGATGCCGGAGCCCTGGCGGGCGTTCGAGCGCAGCGGCACGCTCATCGGCTCGGGCAGGCTGGCCACGCCGGTCTCGCCGACGACATGGCACTGGATGTCGTAGCCGAAGCGGCAGGCGACATAGATCTCGGTGTCGATGCGGATGCCCTGGCGGGTTTCCAGCAGCACGGTGATCGGGTCGTGCAGGCCGGCGTGGGCATTGCGGGTCTTGCGGCCCTCGATGACCTGCACCGAGACATAGTCGTCGTCCAGCAGCCAGCGGAAGACGTCGATCTCGTGGATGAAGGTGTCGGTGATGCTCATGTCGCCGACATACATCTCCGGCACCGCCGGGTTGCGGTGGGCGGCGTGCACCAGCAGCGCGTCGCCGACGGTGCCGGCGTCCAGCGTCTGTTTGAGCGCACGGTAACCGGCGTCATAGCGGCGCATGAAGCCGACCTGCACCAGCTTCTTGCCGGCCTGGACTTCGGCGTCGACGATGCGGCGCGCGCCCTCGGCGGTGACGGCCAGCGGCTTCTCGCAGAAGACCGGCTTGCCCGCCTTGATGCAGGCCAGCACCTGCTCCTCGTGCGCCGGGCCCCAGGAGGCCACGACCAGCGCATCCACGTCCGGCGCGTCGATGACGGCCTGATCGCTGTCGAGCACGCGGGCCTTGATGCCCGACATCTCCGAGAACTGCGTCGCCGCGGCGACGTCGATGTCGTTGATGGCGACGACCTGGGCGCAAGCCAGCTTGAAGTGCAGCCGACGGGCGTGTTCCTGGCCGATGCCGCCGCAGCCGATGATGCCGATACGCAGGGTCATGATGTCTCCTTGGGTGGTGCTTCGGTGGATGAAGCGTGGGCGCCCAGCATCGCCAGAATGGAAATGGATTTCCATTCCAGCGTGGACCAGATCTGGTCAGGCCGGCCGCGGCTTCAGTCCGTGCGGTGCACCCCGCATCCTGCATCGGGCGGCCCTCGGGCCGCCGCGCCGGCTCAGCCCATCTGCCCCAGCGTGCGCCGGAAGCGCGACAGCGAGAAGGCGAACAGCGCGCTGCCGATCGCCAGCAGGGCCAGCGCCTGCGGCCAGATCACCTCCAGGCCGGCGCCACGGTAGAGCACGGCCTGTGCGGCGGCGACGAAGTGCGTGGTCGGCGCGGCCAGCATCAGCTGCTGCACCGCCTGCGGCATGCTCTCGCGCGGCGTCACTCCGCCCGAGAGCAGCTGCAGCGGCAGCAGCACCAGCACCAGCAGCAGCGCGAACTGCGGCATCGAGCGCGCCAGCGTCGCCAGGAAGATGCCCATCGAGGTGGTGGCGAACAGGTGCAGCGCCACCAGCGCGAGGAACAGCGCGACCGAGCCCTGCACCGGCACCTGCAGCGCGATCTGCACCACGCCCGCCAGCGAGCCCAGCGCCGCCAGCAGCACCACCAGGCCCATCGACCAGACCTTGCCGAGCATGATCTCGGCCGGGCTGACCGGCATGACCAGCAGGTGCTCGATCGTGCCGTGCTCGCGCTCGCGGATCAGCGCCGCGCCGGTCAGGATCAGCGACAGCAGCGTGACGTTGTTGATGATCTCCATCAGCGCGCCGAACCAGGCCTGCTCCAGGTTCGGATTGAAGCGCATGCGCAGGTCCAGCCCGACCGGCAGCCGCGTCACGCCCTCGTCGCGCCGCACGAAGCCGGCGATCTCGGTGGCGAGGATGCGCTGGATCTGCACGTTGCCGGTGAAGGCCTGGCTCATGCGGGTCGCGTCGATGGAGAGCTGGATCGTCGGGCTGCGGCCGGCCAGCACGTCGCGCTGCAGGCCCGGGGGCAGGTCGAGCACGAAGGTGCTCTCGCCGCGGTCCATGCGCGCGTCCGCCTCGGCCGGGTCGATCAGCGCCGGCACCGTGAACCAGGGCGGCCGGAAGGCCGAGACGATGCGCGCCGACAGCGCCGAGCCGTCCTCGTCGACCACCGCGATCGCGGCGTGGTGCAGCGTCTCGGGCATCGCGGTGGCGGCGACGTAGATCGACACGGTGAAGGTGTAGAGGATCAGCACGATCATCATCGGATCGCGCGCCAGGCTCCACAGCTCCTTGATGCCGAGGCGGCGGATGTTCGACAGCGAGGCCATCGGGACTGTCTCCGTGAACGGGGCCGGACGCGGCGCGGGCCGCGTCTCAGCGCTCCTGCTTGGGCAGGCACCACAGGGCCAGCCCGAGAATGACCGGCACCGCCAGCGCCATCGCCTGGAAGGACGAGGCCAGCGCCGGCAGGTCCAGCGCCTTGGCGAAGACGCCGCGGCTGATCGTCAGGAAATGCGAGGCCGGATAGACCTGCCCGACCAGCGCGCCCACGCCGTCGAGCGAGGACACCGGGTCGATCAGGCCGGCGAACTTGATGCACGGGATCAGCGTGCCGATCACCGTCACGAAGACCGCCGCGACCTGGCTGCGCGTCAGCGCCGAGGCCAGCAGGCCGATGCCGGTCGAGCCCAGCACGCACACCAGCGCGCCCAGCGTCAGCGTCGCCAGGCTGCCCTTGAGCGGCACGCCGAAGGCGGTGACCGCCAGCGCGACCATCAGCGCGAAGTTCACCATCGCCAGCAGCACGTAGGGCAGCTGCTTGCCCAGCAGGAACTCGCTGCGCCGCACCGGGGTGACGTACAGGTTCAGGATCGAGCCGAGCTCCTTCTCGCGCACCACCGACAGCGCCGTCAGCATCGCCGGGAACAGCATCAGCAGCAGCGGGATCACCGCCGGCACCATCGCCGGCAGGCTGCGCACGTCCGGGTTGTAGCGGTAGCGGGTTTCGATGACGGCCGGCGTAGCCGGACTCTGCCCGGTGCGCTCGCGCACGATCTCGGCCAGCCAGCCCTGGTGCATCGCCTGAAGGTAGCCGCTGGCGGTCTCGGCGCGCAGCGGCATCGCGCCGTCGACCCAGGCGCCGATATCGACCGCGCGGCCGCGCTCGAGGTCGCGGCCGAAGCCCGGCGGGATCTCGACCGCGACGGCGAGCTCGCCGCTGCGCAGGCGCCGGTCCATCTCCGCATGGTCCGCGATCGCCGGCTGCTCGACGAAATAGCGCGAGCCCGCCAGCCGGGTCGCGTAGTCGCGGCTCAGCACCGTCTGGTCGCGGTCGAGCACCGCGAAGCGCAGGTGGTCGACGTCCAGGCTGATGCCGTAGCCGATCACGAACAGCAGCAGCGCCGAGC
Organism: Sphaerotilus sp. FB-3; assembly: GCF_023706025.1. NCBI lineage: Bacteria > Pseudomonadati > Pseudomonadota > Betaproteobacteria > Burkholderiales > Sphaerotilaceae > Sphaerotilus > Sphaerotilus sp. FB-3. Next base: position 56,744 of record NZ_BQWE01000008.1, read on the forward strand.
CCAGCAGCGCAAGCGCGGCGCGCACCGGATCGCGCTGCAGCTCCAGCGCCTCGCGCAGCGCGTAGCTCCAGGCCCGCGCCAGGCTGAAGCGCGACGGCCGGGGCGCGGGCGGCGGGGCGGCCTGCGCAGACGGTCCCGGCGCGGCGGGCGGCGCGGGCTCGAGCACGGTCGTTTCCGCGGCGTCGCCGGCGGCCTCGCGCAGGCAGCCGATGAAGGCCTGCTCGAGCGTGTCGGCGCCGCGCGCGTGCACCAGCGCCTGCGGCGCGGCGGTCACCAGCACGCGCCCGGCGTGCATCAGCGAGATGCGGTCGCAGCGCTCGGCCTCGTTCATGAAGTGCGTCGAGATGAAGATCGTCACCCGGTCGCGCCGCGACAGCTCGATCAGCAGCTCCCAGAAGCGGTCGCGCGCGACCGGATCGACGCCGGAGGTCGGCTCGTCGAGGATCAGCAGCTCGGGCCGGTGCACCATCGCCACCGCCAGCGACATGCGCTGGCGCATGCCCAGCGGCAGCTGCTCGGGCAGCTGGTCGAGCACCTCGTCGAGCCCGAAGCGCGCGGCCATCTCGGCCACCCGCGCCGGCACCTCGGCCGCGGGCAGGTGGAAGAGCTGCGCGTGCAGCACCAGGTTCTGGCGCACCGTCAGCTCGCCGTACAGCGAGAAGGCCTGCGACATGTAGCCCACGCGCCGGCGCACCGCCAGGTCGTCCGCCTCGGTCGGGCGGCCGAACAGCCGGCACTGGCCGGCCGTCGGCGGCAGCAGCCCGGTGAGCATCTTCATCGTCGTGGACTTGCCGCAGCCGTTCGAGCCGAGAAAGCCGAAGATCTCGCCGCGGCGGATGCGCAGGTCGATGCGGTCGACCGCGACGAAGTCGCCGAAGCGCATCGTCAGGCCCTCGGCCTCGATGGCGATTGCGGCTCCGGCGTCGTCGTCCTGGAGCGGCGTGACCTGCACCTCGCGGTGGCCGCGCCGGCGCTCCTCGGGCAGCAGCGCGATGAAGGCCGCCTCCAGGCTGGTGCAGCCGGTGCGCCCGAGCAGGCCGGCGGGCGTGTCGGCGGCCAGCACCCGGCCGGCGTCCATCGCCACCAGCCAGTCGAAGCGGCCGGCCTCGTCCATGTAGGCGGTGGCCACCAGCACGCTCAGCGGCTGGCCCTGGCGGCCGCGCTCGGCGCGGATGCGGTCGATCAGGTCCCAGAACTGGCTGCGCGAGAGCGGATCGACGCCGGTGGTCGGCTCGTCGAGGATCAGCAGGTCCGGATCGTGGATCAGCGCGCAGCACAGCCCGAGCTTCTGCTTCATGCCGCCGGAGAGCTTGCCGGCCGGGCGGTCGAGGAAAGGCTTCAGGCCGGTGCTGGCGGTCAGCGCGTCGATGCGCCGGCGCCGCTCGGCGCGGTCATGGCCGAACAGGCGGCCGAAGAACTGCAGGTTCTCCTCGACCGACAGCGTCGGGTAGAGGTTGCGGCCCAGGCCCTGCGGCATGTAGGCGATGCGCGGGCAGACCGCGTCGCGGTGCCCGGCCCGGCCGATGTCGCCGCCGAGCACCTCGACCCGGCCCTGCTGCATCGCGCGTGCGCCGGCCGCCAGCGACAGCAGGCTGGACTTGCCCACGCCGTCCGGCCCGATCAGGCCGACCATGCGGCCGGCGGGCAGGTCCAGCGTCAGCGCGTCGAGCGCCCGCACCGCGCCGTGGCGCAGCGTGACCTGCTCGAGGCGCACGACCGGGGCCGGCCCGCGGGTGCGGTCGGCCGCAGTCACTGCGGCACCTTCACCGCCAGGGTCGCCGGCCAGCTCGCGCCGGGGTCGCTGCGCACCCAGGCCACGCCGGGCAGGCCGGTCTTGACCTGCGCGAGGTGGCGCTCGAGCAGCGCGCGGTCGAGCCGGGCCTTGACCCGGAACATCATCTTCTGGCGCTCGTCGGCGGTCTCGACCGTCTTCGGCGTGAACTGCGCGGTGCTGGCGACATAGGAGACGGTCGCCGGCAGCACGTACTGCGGCGCAGCGTCGAGCACCAGGCGCACCTCGCTGCCGATCGCCAGCCGCCCGGCCACCGCCTCCGGCACGAAGAAGGTCATGTGCACGTCGGACAGGTCGACCAGGCTGAGCACCCGGCCGCCGGCGCCGAGCACCTCGCCCGGCTCGGCGATGCGGTACTGCACCCGGCCGGCGCGCGGCGCCACCAGCGAGGCATCGGCGATCTCGCTGTCGATGCGCGCCAGCGTCGCGGCCGCGGCCGCGGCGGTCGCCCGCGCGCCC